>JBAYTT010000086.1:0-15716 GCA_041675485.1 Pelobacteraceae bacterium
CCGTATCACCCACCAGCTTGAAACCAAGGCTCTTGAGGCGCTCTTCCGCCATTTTACAGGCCTCTCCGCTCCAACCGTAGCTGCCGAAGATTCCCGCCAGATTGGTTTTCAATTTTACGGTACTGAGATAGGCGAGCACTTCCCACATCGGTTTTGCAATATCACGGTTAAACGTGGGGATGCCGAACAGCAGAGCATCTGCTTCTTCCATCAGATTACGCAGTTCACTGGCGTTCAAGCTGTTAATATGATAGCTGATAACCTCTATGCCTTCATGTGTTGCACCATTGGCAACGGCGTGAGCCATCTTTTCGGTGCTGCCGTGCGGTGAAAGGAACAGGATAACAATTTTCTTGCCCTGTGAAGTCGGTTTGCTCCAGTTTTCAAACTGCTGGATAACTTTCCACGGGTCGCGCCTGATGATCGGTCCATGACTGGGGCAGATCATGTCAATGACATCGTGGCGAATCTTTTCGACGGCTGACAGTACCTTGTCCTTGAATGGGCGGAAGATGCAGTCGAAATAAAAATGGCGTGCGGAGGTGAAGTCATCTACCTCGTCGTTAAAAATATGACCCGCCTGCCAGTAGTGAGCCGCGAACGCATCGCAGGAAAACAGGATGTTTTCTTCCTCAAGCCGGGTGAAGATGGTGTCTGGCCAATGGAGAAACGGGGCGGAGATAAAACGGAGAGTGCGCCCCCCCAGGTCAAGGGTGTCGCCATCTTTAACGGTTTGACAGGTGATCGGCTTCTGCAGGATGTTGCCGAGAAAATTTTTGGCAGCTGTTGAGCAATAGACTATTGCCTGCGGCGCCTGCTCAAGCAGATAAGACAGTGAACCGGAGTGGTCGTGTTCGGTGTGGTTGACGATTATGTAGTCGATGGTTTTGGGATCAACCAGCGATTTGACTTTATCCATATATTCGTCAACAAACTTTTCTTCGACAGTGTCGATAAGTACGGTCTTGTCAGTGCCTTTAAGCAGATAGGCATTATAGCTGGTGCCATGCTCTGTCGGAAAAAGATCGTCAAAAACGCGCAGATCCGGATCTTCCGACCCGATCCAGTAAAGTCCCGGTTTGATTTCTATTGGTCCCATCATAATGTGCGGTCTCCTTTTTGCGTACAGCTATCCACAGTTTTCAGTAAGTTTAAGCCTTTTGTTGCAGAAAACAACTTTGTTAACGCACATTAGCCTGGTTACCAGGGTGAGGACGCTGCATGCTCTGTTTAATATCAATATATTACCCAATTGTTTAGTTAATATATCAGAATTGATATCTCGTGTACAAGCCGCAAATATTCACTTTGCAATTGTTTCGATCGCGTGTTTCTGCTACATAGGTTGGTATGAAAGAAACGGTTCGCACACGAATAGACGCATTACGACCACTTCTGAAGGACCCCGTACCAGGAGTCAGGATTGCCGCAGCCGAGGCAATTGAAAAGCTGGAAGCGACCAGCAGCGTAGATGAAATTCTTGCGGCATTGAAAACTGGCGACATGGGGACACGTATTGGTGCCATTTATGCCCTGGGCGAGATAGGTGGGGAAAAGGTGCTGCCGCCGCTTGTCTATTGTGCCAGGCGGTCCGAAGAACCTATTCGTTCCGCTGCTGCAGCGGTACTGGGGAAACTGGCATTACCGGTGGCCCTCCCGATTCTGGTAGAGCTTTTGGATGATGAAAGCCCGACGGTTCAGGGACGGGCGATTGCCGCACTGATTAATTTTCCGGTTACTCCGGATATCCTCTCCAAACTGCGTACCTTCCTGAGTGCGGGCGATGGCGTGCTCGAAGCCGAGGCGGCACTGACCTTGGCAGGGCTTAAGGATATATGTTCGTTGGACAACATTCATGCGCTTCTGGCATCCAATCACGCCTCAACCCGCCAGGCTGCCGCAGCGGCCCTCAGCGTCATGCCTCTTCAATAGTTCCCGCTCGCAATTAATCGTCCGATATCAATGTTTTTCAACAACGGGTCAACAACAGCTACTATCCTGGCGTAGTTCGATCCGTCCTGATCGACGAGTGCCTGCTCACGTGGCGTACGCAGCCGATTGCCATCGCCGTCGATCAGAATACGGACAAGAGGTGCATCCTCATCCAGCGGGTTTGGGCGATATACAATCGCAACCTCGTTGGTGTCAAGCCGCACGAGCGTACCAACCGGATAGCTGCCCATCATTTCCACAAACCGCTCAACAATTTTTCCATCGAGAATCGTATTTGTCAGCTTCTGCATCTCGTTCAAGGCCGTTCTCGGGTTAACCGGGTGCTGGTAGACACGCAGTGTTGTAATGGCATCATAGGTGTCAGCAATGGCAATAATGTCAATCATCTGATTAAATGGGAGCTTGCTTGCCCATTCAGGGTAGCCGCTCCGGTTATAGTGCAGATGGTGGCCCAGCACTACGGAGGAAATATGCGGTCCTATCCCTTCCATTTCACGGATGATTTTGGAGCCGAGTTCAGGATGCCGTTTCATTTCGTCAAATTCGGCGCTGGAAAGCTTACCCGGTTTGTTCAGGATAGCCTTTGGAATCATGGTCTTGCCGATATCGTGCAGCTGGCCAGAAATCCCAAGATCCCTGACGGTCATGGCATCCAGTCCGAGCGAAGCACCCAAGGCCATAGCCAGGACACCGACATTGACGCAATGATTAAAAGTGTAGTTATCATAATCCTTGATCATGGTTAAGCCCAGCAGGGCCCATGGCTCCTGCATGGTGATCCCGACCATCTGATCAACAACCTTTATCAGGGGGGCGCTGTTAGGTATCCGGCCGCGTTCGATATCGCGGCAGATCGTCCTGATAGCGGTGAGAGCCCTGTTGTACGTTTCAACGTGATCACCTTCGCTATCACTTTCAGGTTCAGCCTCATCATGAGGTGGATCAAAAGATTCATCTCCCAGGCGAACCAGTTTGAGTGCCGTGATCCCTTCGTCCGCCATCTGGCGTGAAAGTTCGTCATAGCGGGCGCTCTTGGCGGAGAACAGCTTGACGAATGCTTCCAGTTCGTCAAAACTGACGGATGAGGTCGCTACTATCCGGCTTATCTGCTTCTCAATCATCCGGTTTGTCAGGTCGGCGATCGCTGTTGAGGGTGCGATAAAGAGATGATCGTCAAAGAACATGATCCCATCGACAAGCCCCCAGGAAACTTGCTCCGTATCGCTAAAAGCGGAGGTCAGAATTTTATAGAGTTCCATGAGCGGTTGCCTGATCGCCTGGTGCGAAGCAGGGTAAAAGGCCATTCCTTTCACCGCACCGGAAAAAAGCGTGATCAATCTGAGCGCGTTTGTCTTATCAAGAGATGGCATCGGATTTTCCTTCGATTTTTTCTATCATTATAATTGCGTCAGAGCAGGCCGAGCCCAGTTCGCCACCGCCGGAGGCAAGTTTTTCGAGTGAAGGCAGTGCCCTGGCATCGCCTATCTTGCCCAGGCAGAGTGCGATAGCTCCCTTTAGCTGTTTCCAGCGCGCTGCCGCAAGTAAATGGCGCTCTTCAAGAAGTGTCACAAGATGAGGTGTAACCTGGCGATCGCCAATTGAAGCGATAGCCGACAGCGCTTCGATCTTGAGTGGGAGTGACTGCAGGAACATGTCTCTTGAAAAAACAATTTTCATAAGATCGGACAACGATTTTCTGCTTTTCATTCCGCCAAGCGATGCGATTGCTTGAGGGTACAGCGCTGTATCTGTGCCGCGAAGAATGTCGAGTATGGCAGCCTCGGCCTCATGTCCGCCAAGCTTTGCCAGGCTGCGGATTGATTCTTTCCGCACGCGGAGATCAGGATGGTGCAGGCACTTCTCCAGTGCAGTCAGCGCCTCACCGCTTGCAATGGCACCCAGAATTGCGCAGATATTTCGTATGATGAACCAGCGGGAGTCATTCATCAAATTCAGCAGCGCGGGTACGGCGGCTTCACCAAGTGCGCCCAGCATGTTTGATAGCGTTTTCCTGGTTTTAAGGCTGTTGGTACGCCCTATCAGTTCAATTGACGAAGTAACGGCAGCGGCTCCGCCGGCTTTTAGAACTGCAAACAGCGCCTTCTTCGATAAGCCGTTGACCTGTTCGATCCTGTCGAATACGGTCCGCAGAACGTCACCATTGGTAATAATCTGTTCAATTGCAAACGGCGCACATTCCCGCATACTTTCGCTGCGCGTTTCGTCGCTGGCGTGACCGGCAAGCAATTCGATCAGCGGAAAAAGCAGGTGAGACTCCTGACGTGATTGAAGCGTGTCGGCACAGGCAACCGCCTGACGGACCAGCATCAGGTAGATATCGTCATCCCTGCAGGCCGTTAATCGTCCAAGCAGCGTCTCAAGTTCCTGCTCAGGAGAAAGCTCATCCGGCTGGGGGGCTTGCTGTTCAACAACAGGGGGCACGTCACTACCCATTTCAGCTTCATCAACCCCCTGCGGAACTATCCCGGACTGTTCAACCAGCAGGCGTTTCCTGCTGATGGTTGTCAGATCAAATTCGTTGACCCAGATGGAGCGAATGCCGCGCTCGGCCATTATGGTGTCGATGCCGCCGGAATTGTGGATTACTTCAGGAGACAGGCACAGAATCTTGAACAGTTCAAGCAGATCCTCCTGAAACAGGTCATGAAAAAAAGTAATTTTCTGAACACGTCTGATAAACATCTCGAATGCTAAAGCGGCTGACAGTCCGGAAGTATCTTTGAGGAGTTCTCCGTCCGGAAAGCTGAAACCGGTTCGACCGCACGTGAGTGACAGCGTGTTGCCGTCCAGAAGCCGCAGCATCGTTTCATGAGCCTGGGTCAGGCTGCTGCGACGAGTCGGGTGTCCTTTCGGATAAAATCTCCATGCCCGCACGGCGCGATACATGCTGCCGAGTGCATCGAGAGTTCCCAGGGTTGTTGGTGGTCGATAGAAAGACATTGCCGTTCCTTGTATTCGGGGTGAGAATTATGTCATACTGCGCCGCAAATGTCTTTCCCAAATAATCAGGTTCCTGCCGGTCTGTCAACGTTCGATATTCGAGAAGGAAGTATGAAGCAAAAAACGATATTTACCTGCCAGAAATGCGGCAGCCAGTCACCCAAATGGCTTGGCAAATGTCCTGACTGCGGGGCCTGGAACAGCCTTGTTGAAGAAGCGGTCATCAAGGCTTCACATCAGGTGCGCTCAGCAGGGAGCGCACTACCCGTACCGATTTGCGATGTGCCTCCCCAGACAGAAACCCGCAGGCCGACCGGCATCGGAGAGCTTGACCGGGTGCTGGGTGGAGGCATCGTACCCGGTTCGCTGGTGTTGATCGGCGGCGATCCCGGCATTGGCAAGTCAACCCTGCTGCTTCAGGCGATGCACGCCCTGGCAGAAGAGGCGGGCAAGGTGCTGTATGTTTCTGGCGAGGAGTCTGCTTCGCAGACCAGGCTCAGGGGTGAACGCCTGGGGGCGTCGAGCAAAAATCTGCTGATTCTTGCCGAAAACTCGCTGGAAGCAATCCTCGTGCAGGCCGCGGCTCTCAAGCCTGCGGCAATGGTGGTTGACTCGATCCAGACGGTCTGGACCTCTGCTTTGGAATCGGCCCCCGGCAGTGTCAGCCAGGTGCGGGAATCGGCCGGCAAGCTGATGCTGCTTGCCAAAGGGAGCGATATTCCGATATTCATTGTCGGCCACGTAACCAAAGACGGATCGATTGCCGGGCCGCGCGTTCTGGAGCATATGGTTGACACGGTGCTCTATTTCGAGGGTGACGGCAGCCATCCCTTCCGGATACTGCGGGCAGTCAAGAACCGCTTCGGCTCTACCAATGAAATCGGCGTCTTTGAGATGAAGCAGGAGGGGTTGTGCGGGGTAGCAAACCCTTCGGAACTGTTCCTTTCCGAACGCCCCCTGGGCGTGTCAGGCTCGGTCGTCACAACGTCGCTGGAGGGGAGCCGGCCACTGCTGGTAGAACTGCAAGCACTGGTGACTCCTTCCTCTTATGGCGTTCCCCGCAGGACTACCATCGGGGTTGACCATAATCGCCTTGCCTTGCTGGTTGCGGTACTGGAGAAGAAGGTCGGCCTGCACATGACCGGGCAGGACATTTTTTTAAATGCGGCCGGCGGGGCACGGCTTAATGAGCCGGCAGCCGATCTGGCCATGATCATGGCGGTTGCCTCCAGCCACCTCGACAAAGCCATACCTCCCGATACGGTCATATTCGGCGAAGTCGGCCTTGCAGGCGAGGTGAGGGCCGTTACGCAGCCTGAATTGCGCATCGCCGAAGCCGAAAAGCTTGGCTTCAAGCGCTGCATCATTCCGACCGGCAGTCTGAAGCGCCTGAAAAAACGGGGCATCAAGCTCGAGGGGGTTTCCACGGTTCAGGGCGCGATGGACATAATCTTTGCTTCGTGAGCTGTGACGGCGGTGACTTTTTCTTCTGCGGAGCAACCGGAATAGTATGGGTTATCTATGACACCATGGTTTGAAACAGTTTTTACCGTCCAGTACAACGAAGCCGACCAGCGTGGGTTCGTCCGGCCTGTCGCGCTCCTTAACTACCTTCAGTCCGCAGCGGGATACCATGCCGCTTTGCTTGGCGTTTCGGTGGCGGATCTGCTTGGAAACGGCCACACGTGGGTGCTGTCACGCGTTCATCTAGCCATGGACCGCTATCCTCGCGGTGGTGACACCATTCGGATCAGGACCTGGCCGGCGGTCAGGGACATCCTCTTTACGGTGCGGGATTTTGAGCTGTTCGATAAGGAAGGGGAGTCGATTGGCAGGGCGACAACTTCGTGGGCACTATTAAGCCTGGCAACCAGGCGGCTGGTGAAGCTGAACGATGTGCTGCCGATGTATCAACTGTATCCCGAACGGGCATTACATGATGCGTTCCGCACGCTCCCGGTGTTTGAAAAGCCGGAATATGATTTGCGTCTGCCCGTATTGCGGGGTGATCTGGACATCAACCGTCATGTGAACAATACCGTCTACGCCGGATGGGCGCTGGAAACAATTCCCGAGGAAGTGGACAGCAGCTGCTGTCTTGCTTCCATGGAAATCGGCTTTCGTGCCGAGGCTCTCTATGGCGACACCATCGTTGCACGGTCGGCACGAGCAGAGGACGAACATTGGTACCTCCACTGCATAGAAAACGAGGGGGATGGCCGGGAGTTGGCGAGACTTCGGACACACTGGATTCCCTTCGCAGCCGCATCTCGTTGACCATTTTCCTCTTCCTTCCTATTTTTCGGACAAAACCTTGTCAAGCTCTCAGAAAATATTTTGACCTCTCTGAAGGTACATGCTATATCAAGATAAGTTGATTTATAGAAGCAATGGGAATTGATATATGCTTGACACCTTCAAAGCCCTGGGCGATCCCTGCCGCATGCGCCTGACCGCAGTTCTTCTGGCTGGTGAATTTACCGTACAGGAGCTGACTCACATCATGGGTATGGGGCAGTCGCGGATTTCGCGGCACTTGAAAATTCTGACCGAGGCCGCCGTACTGGCGGTCAAGCGCCAGGGGACCTGGAGCTACTACCGTGTCGGCGATGGCAACAAGTTTTTCACTGCAATTCGTTCGGCGTTTGAGCGGGAGCTGGACGCTCTGCCTGAGCGGAGTCTGGATTTGACAGCCGTTGCGGAGGTGTTGGAGGAACGTCGGCGGCGCAGCCAGGAGTTTTTCGATCGTCACGCCCGTCAGTGGGATAACCTGGCCAGGACGCTCCTGCCGGTGCCGGAATATCGCCGGCATTTATTGGCACAGGTTCCAGAATGTGTCAGCGTATTGGAGATCGGTGTTGGGACCGGTGGACTGCTGACCGAGTTGGCGGCACGCGCGTCGAAAGTGATCGGCGTTGACCACTCGCCGGCCATGCTGGAAGAGGCACGAAATAGATTGATGGATCAGGGAGTGAGCGGAGTCGAACTTCGGCTGGGTGAGATGAGCCATCTGCCGCTCTCCGATGCCTCGGTCGGGTGCGTGGTAGCCAACATGGTGCTGCATCATGCCGCCGATCCTGCAGCGGTGCTGGCCGAAATCCGGCGGGTACTGGCTCCTGCAGGCACGTTGCTGCTGGCCGATCTTGCCCGCCACGAGCGTGAGGCGGCGCGGGAACAGCTGGCCGACCAGTGGCTTGGCTTTGAAGAAGGAGAATTGACGGAATGGCTGACTCTTGCTGGTTTTGCAGCAGTCGATATTGAGCATATAGCAGCGGAGGCGGGGCAGGAATCAGTACTGCTGGTTCGGGGAAAGACCGCCGACTCAGATAAACCACAGAACTCATCACAACAAAAAGGAGCGTAACCATGTCACACGATTACATCGTAGCAGACCTGAAACTGGCCGATTGGGGCCGCAAGGAGATCAGGATCGCCGAGACCGAAATGCCGGGACTGATGGCAATCCGCGAGGAATTTGCCGCGAGCCAGCCGTTGAAAAATGCCCGCATTACCGGTTCTCTGCACATGACCATCCAGACCGCCGTGCTGATCGAGACCCTGACCGCCCTGGGGGCCGAGGTCCGCTGGGCTTCCTGCAATATCTTTTCGACCCAGGACCATGCCGCCGCTGCCATCGCCGCATCCGGAGTGCCGGTCTTCGCCGTTAAAGGCGAGAGCCTGGAACAGTACTGGGATTATACCCATCGCATCTTTGAATGGAGCGACGGCGGTTTCTCCAATATGATTCTGGACGACGGCGGCGATGCCACCCTGCTGCTGCATCTGGGCGCGCGGGCCGAAAAAGACATTTCCGTGCTCGCCAAGCCCGGCTCAGAAGAAGAAACAATCCTCTTTGCCGCGATCAAAGCCAAGCTGGCCGTCGATCCGGCCTGGTACTCCGTCCGCCTTGCACAGATCAAGGGCGTAACGGAAGAGACCACCACCGGAGTTCACCGCCTGTACCAGATGCATGAGCGGGGCGAACTTAAATTCCCGGCCATCAATGTCAACGATTCGGTCACCAAATCCAAATTCGACAATCTCTACGGCTGCCGTGAATCACTGGTAGACGGCATCAAGCGTGCCACCGACGTCATGATAGCCGGTAAGGTCGCCCTGATCTGCGGCTATGGCGATGTCGGCAAAGGTTCGGCTCAGGCCATGCGCGCCCTTTCCGCCCAGGTGTGGGTAACCGAAGTTGATCCGATCTGCGCCCTGCAGGCCGCCATGGAAGGTTTCCGTGTTGTCACCATGGAATACGCCGCCGACAAGGCTGATATTTTTGTTACCTGCACCGGCAACTACCACGTCATCACTCATGACCACATGATCCGGATGAAGGATCAGGCCATCGTCTGTAACATCGGCCATTTCGACAACGAGATCGAAGTTGCGGCGCTGGAAAAATACGAGTGGGAAGAGATCAAGCCGCAGGTCGATCACATCATTTTCCCTGGCGGCAAGCGCATCATCCTGCTGGCCAAGGGACGCCTGGTCAATCTTGGTTGTGCCACCGGGCACCCCAGCTACGTCATGTCGTCGTCATTCGCCAACCAGACCATTGCCCAGATCGAGCTGTTCTGCAATCCGGGTAAATATCCGGTCGGAGTCTATGTTCTTCCCAAGCATCTCGATGAGAAGGTGGCCCGTCTGCAGTTGAAGAAGCTGAACTCACAGTTGAGCGTGCTGACCGACGAACAGGCTGCCTATATCGGAGTGCCGAAAGAAGGGCCGTACAAGTCGGAAATGTATCGCTATTAGTTGAATCGACAAGACCTCCGGGGCTTCTAAACCCCGGAGGTCTGTTGGTGGAGATGATGCTTTATGGAATGTCGTGTCGGGTGTGCTGCCTGCTGTATTGCGCCGTCGATCTCCTCGTCAATTCCCGGCATGCCTGCTGGAAAGCCTGCCGGCGTACGCTGTCTTCAGCTGGCCGATGACAACCGTTGCCGGCTCTTTGGTTGTGCTGAGCGACCCGCCGTTTGCCTTAGCCTGCGGGCTAACGAGGAAATGTGCGGCTGCAGTGCCGGGGAGGCGCTTGAACGACTGTCCGGGTGGGAACAGTTGACGCGGCCGTGTTGAGACGAACAGGTGATTGAGCAGCGGTAACTACTTCTTCTGATCGGCCTGATTCATCGCCTTGATCAATCCTTCAGTAACATCCTGCGCTTCGACACTGCTGCCGACATAGAGCAGTTCTCTTTTTACCACGATGGCGGCAAAGCCGTTTGAATTGCCGTATGCTGTCGCCGCCTGTTCAATCGCATCGTAGAAGGTTTTGCTCTCTTTCTCCTGCAGGGACACAAACTCCTCTTCCGACGCCTGGGCAAACTTCTGGAGCTCTTCCAGCTTTTTCTGGAACTCTTTGGTTTTTGCCTCGCGCTGCTTCGGAGTCATCGTTGCAATCTTCGCTTCAATGGATGTTTTCAGCTTATCAAGTGCTTTTTTCTTTCCGTCAATTTTCCCCTGAAGGGCGCTCTTCCTTCTGTCCAACAGAGTCTTGAATGCTTTGCCCCGTTCTGATTCCGCGCCAATCCGGGCGATATCCACGGAGCCGATCCGAACGGTCTGGGCTGCCGGTGCCGGTTTTGATGCCACCTCGGCCGGTACCGGCGCAGTAGTCTGCGGCGGAGTTGCCGTTTTTACCTCGGGTACGTCGGCAGCATGAACAAAAGATGGAAGTGCAATCAGGCATGCGATCAGGATTCTTTTTAAAGCAGTGGTCATGTGGTCTCTCTCTTATATCCGGGAAGTGTGTTGCTTGTAATATTCATGTGTGCCACGCGTCGCAGCCGCAGCAAGAGGGCGGTTCCAACGAGCAGGAACAAGGAAACGGCTGAAATCAGAGGGTGAACCACCACTACAACGAGCGGCGTCAGGAGCAGTCGGGCAATGCTGCGCAGAACAGAGTGGCGGGCTATGACGTCTGCCAGTTGCGGACTGAAACGATAGTACAGTGAGACAAAAGCCCGACCGGGAGCATTGGTCAACAGATACTCGTCCCTGAACTGGCGCAGCAGCTGCACCTGCGGATGCAGATAACTGCCGTATGCTGCCGTGGCGATGAAACAGCCGCTTTTGTTGCCGGAAGTCGTCGAAGACGTTGTGGCAGGCGGCTCGGTTGTTGGTACGAGATTGCCGTCTGTGCTGAAGTTGGCGTTTTGACCGTCAGAACTGGTGGTGTTCGCAATCAGCAGCACCAGTTCATCGGAGCTGCTGAACGTGCTGTCAGTGTAGGAGGTCCCCCCGGAGTTGGCGATGATTTCGGTGATGGTGCCGGAACTCTTTTTAAAAACGGCTGTCTGGATGCCGCTGCTCTTTGCAATCGTGATCGTAAGGGAAGGAACACCAGCTGCCGGGGTGAATTTGTAATACGCGAAAGAGTAATGGGGAAGCGTAATCGATGGCGCTGGGGTGTTGGAGCTGCTTACCGGATACGCCGCATAAGAGGCAACCGGTGTATAGACATGAATTTTGCTTGTTTCAGTGGTGTGGGTTGCCCAGTCTCTTTTGTAGACACGCTTGGCAAATGCAAAGAAATCGGCGCTCAGCGAGGTGCCATAGGTTCCCGATGAAAGTACGCTCTCAAGAACCGGAGTCATCAGGATGTCACCGTTGCTGTTGACTGAACTCGTTCTCGGGTCCAGCCCGGCAAGCGTTTCCCAGAAGCTGCGAACAACTATGGGAGTATGTTTCTCTGCCAGATAGCGATTGAATATCCAGCGTCCGTAACCGGCACCAGTGGTGACGGCATCCGATCCGACTGCCAGGTCAAGAGATGAAGTGCTGTATCTGAACCAGGCAGGGATGTAGGTGTACAGCTGGTTGACGTTGTCGTATACCTCGTCCTCCATCCAGGTGGAAGTTGCCTCCGCGTACCAGACCTCAAAATAGATATTGTATCCATACTGCACGGCATGGTGATATTCATGGGCCGCTGTGATCTGCAGGCTCTGAAGCGGGGGATAGGTGCCAGGATTATAAATATCATCAGTAAAGTTGTTATCGAGTTCCATCCAGCTGGTATAGGAGTTGGCATAGTTTGCCGGTAAAGCGGGCTGGTCACTGGTGGTTGTCCCGTAATATCTTTGCGGAGCGAGATCGAGCAGATACAGGTTGTATGGCGTTCCGGCCGGGTTGGTTGGCGCAGGTCGATACCCCTGAGATCCGTAATAGGTATAGACATTTTCAAACGTGGTGGCTACCGTTTCCACCCAATCCGGGACGCCGTTGTTGTTTGCGTCTGCCAGTGGCGGAGCGTCGGCGCCAACGGTTGTGTAATGAACCTTGAAGTGATTTGCTGCGGAGGTGAAAGTCCTCTCGTTTGCCAACGCAGGGGCCGCCAGTTGTTTTGCCAGCACTTTCTGCGTTGACGGCTCCAGCAGATTCCAGTCGCGACGCAGGCCGTGTTTGAGCGGCATACCGCATCGGGCGGCGGAATCCTGTGTAGCTGGCGCTTCGGACAACAGCGCTTTTTCAAGCTGAATGGTTTTCGTTTCTCCGAACTGCTGCAGGTAATAATTATCCACGGGGCCGGCAAATGCTGCCGTTGAGAGCTGAAACAGGGCTGCCGTGACGAGTGCAAGGCACATGTGGAAACGGTTCATCAGTCCACCATCCTTTTCCCGGCCCGCAATGGGACGAGCGTCGTTATACCGCTTTCGACCGTTATTTCGCTTGTGAATGGTCCGCTGCCGACCGAATAGGTTCCGGCAGCCAGGACCACTACAAAATAGCCATGGTCATCCGTCTGTACCGATACAAGTTGCTTGCCGCCGGAAGAAATCAGAAGCGGCACGCGCGGGTAAGGTTTGAAGCCGCTGCCGCTGCCACCGCCAAGCTTGCCGCCGGAAGTTTGAAGATAACAGATCCCGGCGATGACCCCCGTGCCATCCGGAAGGGGGGGCTGCTCAATCTGAGACCCCTGAACGGTCATGACAACCGGCTGCACCTTTTCCCGTACCGCCAGAAAAGCAGTACCGTCAATTGCCGGTCCCGGTATGAAGGCGGTGCCGTCGAAGTGGTAATAGTTCCAGACGTCTGCCGGCCGCTTGCCGGCCGCAGAAACAGTGACAGATGAACAGATAAGAAGTGCCAGTAGAATATTGATTGCTTTGAACATTGCGGCCGCCTTTGGAGCGATAAATGTTTTGTTGACATACTGCCTAATTCACCGGTGCGAAGTCAAACGGAATAATGGGTTTTCCGCTCTTCTCTTGACAAAACAGTTCTCTAACGATATTTTTACGGACCGATATATACAAGCCGAGTATGATAACTATAAAGCAGGAGCGAGAGGAGTCCACCGTCATGGCCGAAAAATTCATTTTTACTTCAGAATCAGTATCCGAAGGTCATCCTGACAAGGTTGCCGATCAGGTTTCGGATGCAATTCTCGATGCAATACTCACTCAGGACCGCACGGCTCGGGTGGCGTGTGAGACAATGGTTACCACTGGTATGGTGGTGATTGCCGGCGAGATCACCACAAATGCGGTGATCAACTATTCCGAGATCGCCCGTCAGACTATCAAGGACATCGGGTATACCGACTCCGAGATAGGTTTTGATGCCGATACCTGCGCCGTGCTTGTTTCTGTTGACCGTCAGTCGCCCGATATTTCTCAGGGTGTTTCGGAAGGAGAGGGGCTGCATAAGGAACAAGGGGCTGGCGATCAAGGGCTTATGTTCGGGTATGCCTGCAACGAAACCGCGGAACTGATGCCGATGCCGATTCAGCTCGCTCACCAGCTGGTGGCAAAACTGGCTGAAGTACGCAAGTCCGGCAAGCTGGATTTTCTCCGCCCCGATTCAAAATCCCAGGTTTCGGTTGAATATGTGGATGGCAAGCCGAGCCACATAGATACTGTTGTTATCTCAACTCAGCATACTCCTGACGTAACCCATAAGAGAATTGAGGAAGAGGTGATTGCGGAAGTTGTCAAGAAGGTCATCCCGGCACATCTGCTGGATGACAAAACCCGTTACTTCATCAACCCGACCGGCCGCTTTGTTGTGGGTGGCCCGATGGGTGACTGCGGGTTGACCGGCCGAAAAATAATTGTTGATACCTATGGAGGCATGGGGCGCCACGGCGGCGGCGCATTCTCAGGCAAGGATCCTTCAAAGGTTGATCGTTCAGCAGCCTACATGGGGCGCTATGTTGCCAAAAACCTGGTTGCCGCCGGTCTCTGTGACCGTTGCGAGGTGCAGGTTGCCTATGCAATCGGAGTCGCTCAGCCGGTTTCCATCATGGTACACGCGTTCGGTACCGGCAAGGTGACTGAAGCACGCCTGGCCGAACTGGTTCGAGAGGTATTTGACATGCGGCCTGCTGCCATCATTGAACAGCTTGACCTGCTCCGCCCGATCTATCGTAAAACAGCCGCGTACGGCCATTTCGGCCGTGAACTGCCAGAATTTACCTGGGAACGGACCGACAAAGCCGCGCTGCTGAAACAGAAAGCGGGATTATAAACAGATGTACCGTAGGGCGGTGTTAACACCGCCCTTTTTTTATCCAGACGATGAGAGTGCCATGCCTACCAGCACAATCGGACATAACCCGCTGCTTTTCGGGCATGACGAACGATCCGGCATTATTGCCGTTGAGCCGGTCGGCCACTTCATCAGGCTGTTTTTTAGAACCGCCGGACGAGTACATTTTCATGATGAGCCCTTTCAGCCGTTTATTCTGGTCAATGATCCCGGAATAGTTTCCGGGTGCCGGGTCCCCTGTGCTGTACGACAATTGGCCGGCGAAGGTTATTATCGCTGTCAGCTGCTGTTTGGTACCTGGAGTGAGTGCCTGACGGCCCGCGATTTTCTTGCGGCAAAAACCGGCAAAGGGTATTCCGCTCCCGACGCTCCCTACCTGTTTCTCCCCGACCTTTCCCATCAATATATGCTGGCCAGCGGAACGACGCTCTTTAAAGGCTTTGAATTTTCAGAGTTGCGCTGCCTGGCTCTTGATATTGAAACCGCATGTTCCGAGGGGTATGGTTTTTCAAATCCGGACCGTCCGGAAGACCGGATCATTTCCATTGCGCTCAAGGATTCCCACGGGGAAGAGGTTGTGCTGCGCGGGGACCAACTGACCGAGCCGCAACTGCTGCAGGAGCTGAATAATGTGATGCATCGCTGCGATCCTGATGTCATCACAGGTCACAACATTTATCGCTTCGACCTTGACTATATCGGCCGCAGGGCGCAGATGCATGGCATGAGCCTGAATTGGGGACGCAACGGAACAACTCCTCATGTTACCCCGCATGCCCGCTGGAGCCTGGCTGAGAAAACCCTTGAATACCCGCGCTGGGATGTTTATGGACGTCACATTATTGATACCTACTTTCTGGTGCAGCTGTATGATATTGCCGGCCGCAACCTGGAAAGCCATGGACTGAAAGCTGTTGCCCGGCATTTTGGTGTTGCAGCCGAGGATCGTACCTATCTGGATGGAGGCGATATTTCACGCGCTTTTCAGAATGATCCGGAGTCGCTGTATCGTTACAACCGTGATGATGTCCGTGAGACGCTCTCACTGTTCCGTCTGCTCGGCTACCCCTGGTTTCTGCAGAGCCGTATTTTCCCGTATTCCTTTCAAAACTGCGTTATTCGCGGCAATGCCACGCGCATTAATTCGCTCTTTCTCCGTGAATACCTCCATCGCGGCCATGCCGTTCCCGTCCGGACATCGGCCACCACTCCGTTCGAGGGGGGGTATACGGAGTCATCCATACAGGGGGTCGTCGGTCCTGTTGTCCATTGTGACGTGGCATCGCTCTACCCCTCATTGATGC
>JBAYTT010000087.1:0-15282 GCA_041675485.1 Pelobacteraceae bacterium
CGTATGTTGCGAAAATCAGCATGGTGCCGAACTGATCGTACACCACGAGATGACGCAACCCGGCATCTCCGAAGAAGGCTGATATCATCGGCACCCCCATAAAGGAGGTGTTGCCGAGCGGTACGACCAGCAGCAAAACGCCGGTCACGGAAGCGGGCCAATTATATATGCGGGATAATGCCGCAATGAGAGCCGCTGAAATAACCAGCGCCCCCCAAGCGACTGCAATCGGCACAAGAATTTCACCGCTGAAGATGATTTGTGGAACTTTGAGCAGGATCAGCGCCGGCAGAGATACATACAGCGCAAACATGTTGAGGACCTGGACCGTTTCCGGAGGAAAGGCCTTAAGCCTCCGGAACAGAATACCCAAAGACACGAACACCGCTATGAGAATATAGTTTTCCATTGCAGCCTGTAATTTTAGATCAACGTACCTTTGGAGGCGGTGAAGGAGGCGGTGAGGTCATACCCTGCTCTGGCTTACATAGATATTGCTTCTGCGCTCTGCAAAAGTGAGATGGACCACCATTTCATTTCTTGCCAGCTCAGGCTGCCTGTCGCGAATAGCTTCATAAACCGCGCGATGCTGAAGATAAAGAAAGCGGTGATCTTCGTCGGTGAGATATACCGCCCGCCACACCCCGCGCTGAAATTCCTTCATCGCCTCAAAAATACTCTGCATCAGGTGCAGCCAGACAATGTTATGAGTTGCCTGCGCAACGGTGATGTGAAAATTGGCATCAAGCTCAAGGGAAGGTTTGGCAGCCGCCAGATTCTCCTCCATCTCGGAAACGATCTTCTCCAGCTTCCTCAAATCTTCAGGCAATGCCCTCTCAGCGGCATAAATAGCGGTGCACGACTCCATGCTTTTTCGTACTTCGATCACATCCAACGCTCTTTCACGCTCACACTTTATCATTTCGGAAAGCGGAGTGCCAGCAGACATTTCTACCAGGGATTTGACAACGGTGCCTCCTCCCTGATGGGACTCGACAAGTCCAGCCGTTGCGAGAATATTCAGCGCCTCCCTGATTGATGGCCGTGAAACGCCGAAAAGCTCAGCCAGTTCGCGCTCCGGAGGTAGCTTTTCTCCGGGGCTGAATACAGCGGCCAGAATCGATGACCGAATCTGGTCGGCGATCTGTGCGGAAACTTTTTTTGGTTTGATGAGTTTGAACATCATGGACTCACTCGAGGGTAAGAGGGGGCGGGCATAGCTCCTCCCGCCCCCTACAGGAAATGAGCCTTTACTTGAAATTGGCCATGGTCTCTTTGACCGGCACATTCAGCTTCTTGAAGTCGGCAACGTATTTCTGCTCCTGTTTCTTGAATTTACCGGCATCCCAGTCTTTTCTGAACTGCACGGCGTCGTTAACCCATGTGGCGCCGGCAACGGAGCGCCCTTTATCATACATAGGCAGGAGAGCTTTTTCAAACACCGTACGCTCGGCTTTGGTAAGAACGTGAACTTTCATCCCCTTTGATTTCAGCTTGGCGATGAAATCGTCGTCGCACTCGCGATTCAGCTTGCGCTGGAAAGCGCTGACTTCAACCGCCGTGTCTTCCATGATTTTGCGGATATTGGCCGGGAGAGCGTTCCACTTCTTTTTGTTCACCTTCATGATCATGACGTTGTAGGTGTGCTGATCCTGGGTCATCCATGGCTGCGATTCATACATTTTGGCGGAGTAGATGTTGACCGAAGGATTCTCCTGACCGTCGATAACCTTCTGCAACAGGGCGTTGGGCAGCTCCGGATAGGCCATCGGGGTAGGGCTTCCTCCCATGGTGGAGATCAGACCCATGTACATGGGACTTTCCATAACGCGGATTTTCTGGCCTTTGACATCCGCAGGCGAGTTGATCGGTTTTTTACTTGAGGTAAAGTTTCTCCAGCCGTTTTCAAGAAATACCACGCCATGGATCCCTTTTCGATCGAGAAGTGCCAGCAGTTTTTTGCCCTGCTCGCCGTCAAGATACGTGTAGGCCGATTCGTAGGAGGGAAAGAGGAACGGCAGGTCAAGCACCTGAAATTCAGGAGCGAAGCCGGCGATGGCGCCGGTTGTGGTGAAGGACATCTCGATGGTGCCGAGCTGCACCCCTTCGATGATGGCGCGTTCACCGCCAAGCTGTCCGGCGGGAAAAACCTTGATGTCCACTTCTCCGTTGGTACGCTGTTTGACCAGTTCGGCGTACTTTTTTGCGCCGACATCAATCGGGGTGCCGGCGGTGATGACATGCGCCAGCTTGAAGTTGTACTTGGCGGCAAAGGACGGGACCGCAAGCATTGTGACCGCTGCCAGCACCAGAACAGACAAAATACTCTTTTTACAATTCTTCATTTTCTACCTCCTGTGGGTTTTGTGCTGCTTGTTTGTACTGCTTGGTTGATAAATGTGGCGGAATAGCCCTTATAACTGATCATTATGATGTGTCACCTCCTATGGTGTTGCGTTAGAGAGAAGATCGGGGAGCCATGTGGAGAAGATCGGGATGTAGGTGTAGACGATCAGCAGAATGAACATGGCGATCATGAAAGGCACCACGGCTTTTACCACCCTGCCGAGCGGATATTTTGTCATCCCTGAGGCGACGAACAGGTTCAGGCCGAGCGGTGGTGTCAGCATCCCCAGTTCCAGGTTGTAGATCATGATGATGCCGAAGTGGATCGGGTTGATATTCATTTTCATGACGATCGGATAGAAGAGCGGCGCCAGCACCAGGATGGCCGAGTTCGGCTCCATGAAGCACCCCACGATCAGGAGCAGCACGTTTACCGCCACCAGGAACATCCATGGCTGCGGCGCGACGGAGATGATCCATTCGGCAACCTCCTGCGGGATCCCCTGGCTGGTCAGATACCAGCTGAAGGCGCTGGCCGAGATGATGATGAACATGATCATGGCGGAAACAGATGCGGATGAGGTCAGGATGTCGATGTAGTCCTTGAGTTTGATGTCCCTGTAAATGAAGCTGCCGACAATGGCGCTGTAGACAACTGCAACGGCGGCGGCTTCGGTGGGGGTAAACATTCCAGAGTAGATACCCCCCAGAACTATCAGCGGCATCATCAAGCCCCAGAAGCCCTCCTTAAGGGCGGCAGCAAGTTCTTTGAAATCGGCTTTTGTTTCGCCGTCCGCTTGGCCGAAACCGCCTTTTTTGGCGGCGATATAGCACATGACCGCGAAGACCGTTGCCGTCATCAGGCCCGGCACGACGCCGGCCATGAACAGTTTACCGATCGGTTCGCCGGTCGCCAGGGCATAGACGACCATCGGAATCGAGGGAGGGATCATGATGCCGAGCGATCCGGCGGAGGTGATTACGCCGACTGAGTATTTGTCATCATACTTGGCTCTCTGTAGAGCTGGAATCATGATGGCGCCGATGGCGGCCACCGTGGCGGGAGAAGAACCGGAAATTGCGGCAAAGAAGGCGCAGGCCGCGGTGGCGGCAATTGCCAGGCCACCGGACATACCGCCGAAGAGGGCGGTCGCCACCCTGATCAGGCGCTGGGAGATGCCACCGGCGGTCATGATGTTGCCGGAAAGAACAAAGAATGGTATCGCCATCAGGGTGAACGAGTCGGCTGAGCTGAACATCTGCTGAATGATGACCAGCATCGGGACGTCGGTGAAAAAAATCAGCGCCAGCATGACAGTGCCGATCATGGCTACGGCGATTGGTGTGCCGGTGGCAAGCAGAGCCGCCAGGATTGCAAAAACTATGACGCTGTTCATTTCTGTTTGCCTCCGTTGATATTCAGTTCCTCTTCAACTGTTATTTCTTCAACATGCTCACTAGCAAAAAGAACCGCCTCGGCCTGTGTCGGATCGGTAAACAGCTTTACGATATTATTGATGAAATGGATGATGCTGAGTGAAAGACCAACCGGCATGGCGATGTAGGGTATGTACATCGGGATGCGCATGGCGGGAGAAAGCTGTTCGAATTCCATGGTCTGCTGGATAAATTCGATGCTGGTGTAAACCAGGATGCCAATGATGACTACCCCGATCAGGTTCAGAAGAACCTCTGATGCCAAAAGCAGTTTGTGCGGCAGAAACCGGATCAGGGCATCGACGCCGATATGCTGGTTTTTACGGACGCCAATAGCAACGCCGATGAAGATCGACCAGACAACCAGAAAGCGTGAAAGCTCTTCAGACCAGATCGGGGTGTAATTAAAACCATACCGTGAAACGACATTGCCAAAAACGAGCAGGGACACCGTCGCCATCGATACAACTGCAATAAGGTTTTCGATCCATT
This sequence comes from Pelobacteraceae bacterium, assembly GCA_041675485.1. Classification (GTDB taxonomy): domain Bacteria; phylum Desulfobacterota; class Desulfuromonadia; order Geobacterales; family Pseudopelobacteraceae; genus JACRCG01. The sequence continues at coordinate 4,276 of JBAYTT010000087.1, forward strand.
CAAGCGGCTTGATCAGCTTGTCCATACCATCTCCTCCGACTAGTTTAAAATTATCAAAACTTGTTTGTTTTTGCCGAATTTCACTTTCGACACACTGTTTCATAAATATGTAATACCAATTATTCTTTTTTCAATCAGCTGTCAATATATTTTTTTGAGGAGGTAATAATCGTTATTGACAAGGGGTTTGAGATGAAATAGCATAAAGCAAAATCTGGTTATACAAATTAATTTGTCAAATTTACATGTTTACCAATGCTTGATTACGTGAGAAAATGATGTGGCAAAATAAAAAACGGGTATATATTAATGGAGAGAGAGGCGGGAACTATGTACCAGCAATTTAAGGCAAGGGCTGAAGGGGTTAGTGCAGAGGTTTATCGCTTCATTACGAACGATGCAGCGCTCGAATTTATAATCGAGTTTTTGCATAAGGAGGGGTTGGCAGATACCACCCAGTCTAGTGCATTGTGGGCTGACAGTTCGTTTCTTGACGGAATCGACCGGGACGCATTACAGGAGATCCCAGGGTTGAAGTTCGAGGTTACCCGCGAAGCGGCCTCAAAAGCCCGCTTCGGGATCAGTCAGATGGAATGGGCTTTGGCGGATACCGGATCGCTGGCCCAGAATTCAACCGCCATTGAGCAGCGTCTGGTATCGTCGCTCTCCACTATTCATATAGCGCTCGTGCCGACAAGCGGGATACTGCCGGACATGCCGTCACTGCTTTCAAGGGTTAACCCCAAAGAGTGCGCCTATCTTGCCATGATCACCGGGCCAAGCCGTACAGCGGACATCGAGCGGGTGCTGACGATCGGCGTACATGGGCCGGAGCGGCTCGTGATAGTTTTTGTCGATGAGCTGGGAGGTAAGAGCTGATGGGAAAGGAATTTAAAGAATCCATCCACAGAGCCGTTAATGATGCCAATCTTACCGGGGCGCTCGGCAAGTTTTCCGAGGCGTACAAGGTCAATCGTGCCAAGGCATATGAAGGTATCGACTTTGAGGAGTTGCGGGGAAGAATTGCCGAACTGAAGTCGTATGCCGCCGGACATCTCGACGAACTTTCCGATCAGTTTACCCGCAATGCGGAAGCCGCAGGGGCCATTGTGTTTCGAACCAGCGATCCTACCGAGGTCAGGGAATACATCTTGAAGGTGGCACGGGAGAACAATGTCAAAACCGTCGTAAAATCGAAGTCAATGGCGACGGAAGAAATCCATCTCAACCCGTATCTGGAAAAAGCGGGCATCGAAGTCGGGGAAACCGATCTGGGGGAATGGATCATCCAGCTGGCCGGACAGACCCCATCGCACATGGTCATGCCGGCCATCCACATGACCAAGGAAGAGGTTTCCGACCTGTTCAGCAAGGAAGTCAATGAACGGCTGACGTCGGACATTCCTCGCCTTGTCAAAGTCGCCCGCGAAAAGCTTCGTCCTACATTTCTGGCCGCTGACATGGGGATATCCGGCGGCAACATCGCCGTCGCCGAAACCGGCAGTATCGTCCTGATGACCAACGAAGGGAATGCCCGTCTGGTTACGTCACTTCCAAAAATTCACATTGCGCTCGTCGGCATCGAGAAGCTGATCGAGAAGTTTGCCGAAGTGGCAACTATCCTCAAGGCACTACCCCGTAGTGCCACTGCCCAGCTGCTGACCAGTTACGTTTCGATCATCACCGGCCAGACGCCAAACTCTGACGGGACCCGCAAGAATCTGCACATCATTCTGATGGATAACCGCCGTAGCGAAATGGCGGCAGATCCCAAATTCAAACAGGCTCTTCAGTGTATCCGTTGCGCCTCCTGTCTTAATGTCTGTCCCATTTTCCGGCTCGTGGGTGGGCATGTCTTCGGCAAGGTCTATACCGGTGGCATCGGCACAATCCTGACCGCCTGGTTCGATGAACTGAAGAAATCCGAAGATATTCAGGGGCTCTGCATCCAGTGCGGTGCCTGCAAGGATGTCTGTCCCGGCAAGATCGATATTCCGGATCTGATCATGGAGATCCGGCGACGGCTTGTGAAGGATCAGGGAGTTCCGCTGCTGCAAAAGACGATCTATGCTGTGGTGAACAATCGTAAGCTGTTCCATGGCATGCTGCGGGCCGCTTCAATCGCGGGCAAGCCGTTTGCTTCGGGTAAATTCATACGGCATCTGCCGCTGTTCCTGGCGGATCTGACCGATGGCCGCAGTCTGCCGGCCATTGCCGAGGAGCCGTTCCGGGATCGCTTCAAAAAAATCAAGCAACCGAAGCTGAAGGAAAAAGCGGCCTTTTATGCCGGCTGTCTGATTGACTTTGCCTATCCGGAAATGGGCGAGTCACTGATCAAGATCCTGAACAAAGGGGGGATCGAGGTGGTCTTCCCCGAAGATCAGACCTGTTGTGGCGCTCCGGCCCGTTACAACGGAGCGTATGAGGTGGCGGCCGCCAACGCCGTCGATAACATCAAGGCGCTGTTAAGTGAGGATGTAAAATATGTAATATCGGCCTGTCCGACCTGCACCGTGGCGCTGGAACATGAATTCATCAGCGTTTTTGAGAGCCTTGGTCATACTGAATATCTGCCGGAGGCCAGACGACTTGCAGAAAAAGCGGTCGATTTCTCCACCCTGGTCAAAAAGCTGGTTGATGAGGGGCGGCTGACGCTGAAAGAGGGGAGGGCGCTTGGCAAAATCACCTATCATGATTCCTGTCACCTGAAGCGGACGCTGAAGGTTTCCGAACAGCCACGGGAGTTGTTGCAAAAAGCGGGGTATGAGCTGGCCGAAATGTTCGAATGCGATACCTGCTGCGGCATGGGCGGGTCTTACTCTCTCAAGCTGCCGGAGATCTCCGGGCCGATCCTGCAGCGCAAGCTGAACAACATCAAGGAGACCGGCGCTCCGGTTGTCGCCATGGACTGCCCCGGCTGTGTCATGCAGATCAGGGGAGGGATGGACCAGGATGGTGCGAATGTGAAGGTCAGACATACGGTGGAATTGCTGGCGGAACAGGTTGAGTGATGTGTGCTGTTGAAATTCACCATGAGTTGTCATGATACATTGTGATACAAATTGATTTGTTTTGAGACATTAAAAAGGCGACCGAAAGGCCGCCTTTTTAATGTGAGCTGTTGAAACGCTGGTTACGGTTTATACACCTTCAACAGCGCCTGCGCCATCTCGGCCGGACTGGCGGCCACGCTGATGCCGCACTCCTTCAGGATCGCCACTTTTTCTGTAGCAGTTCCCTTGCCGCCGGAGATGATCGCACCAGCATGACCCATCCGCTTGCCGGGAGGAGCTGTTATTCCGGCGATGTAGGCTGCCACCGGTTTGGTCATATGTTCCTTGACGAAACGGGCCGCCTCTTCTTCGGAGGTGCCGCCGATCTCGCCGATCATGATGACTGCATCGGTGTTCGGGTCCGCCTGAAACAGGCGCAGGACATCAAGATGGTTGGTGCCGTTGACCGGGTCACCTCCGATACCGACGCAGGTTGATTGCCCCATGCCGAGGCAGGTGAGCTGCCAGACAGCTTCATAGGTCAGTGTGCCGGAGCGGGAAACCACGCCGACTCTGCCCGGTTTGTGGATGTAGCCCGGCATGATGCCGATCTTGCATTCACCGGGGGTGATGACGCCGGGGCAGTTTGGTCCGATCAGGCGCGTCTTCTTTCCTCTCATGAAGTGTTTGACCTTGACCATGTCGAGAACCGGAATTCCTTCAGTGATACAGCAGACCATGTCAATGCCGGCATCGACCGCTTCCATGATCGAGTCGGCGGCAAATGGTGGTGGGACATAGATGACGGTTGCAGTAGCGCCGGTCTGCTCAACTGCTTCCTTGACGGTATCGAAAACCGGGAAGCCGTCAATGACTGTCCCCCCTTTGCCGGGGGTTACGCCGCCGACCATCTGGGTGCCGTATTCGCGTGCACCCTGTGCATGAAAAAGTCCTGTAGCGCCGGTTATACCCTGGGTGATAACCCTGGTGTTCTTATCAATCAGAATACTCATATAACTTTCTCCTTTAGCAGGCAGCCACGGCCTGGACAATTTTTTGAGCTGCGTCGGCCATGCCATCCGCGGCGACGATATTCAGGCCGCTTTCGGCCAGTATCTGTTTCCCCTGCTCGACATTGGTCCCTTCAAGGCGAACGACCAGTGGTACATCAAGTGATACCTGGCGGGCAGCAGCGACGACACCGGTGGCGATGATATCGCACTTCATGATGCCGCCGAAGATGTTGACCAGGATTCCTTTGACGTTCTTGTCGGAGAGGATGATCTTGAAGGCTTCGGTGACACGCTCGATGGTGGCTCCGCCGCCGACGTCAAGGAAGTTGGCAGGATCACCGCTGTAATGCTTGATGATGTCCATGGTAGCCATGGCCAGTCCGGCGCCGTTAACGAGACAGCCGATGTTGCCGGTAAGGGAGATGTAGGAGAGCTCGAACTGGGAGGCCTCGATCTCTTTTGGGTCTTCTTCGTCGTAGTCGCGCATGTCGGCGATTTTGGGATGGCGGAACATGGCGTTATCATCAAAACCGAATTTGGCGTCGAGCGCCAGCAGTTCGTTTTCGGCGGTGACGACAAGAGGGTTAATTTCAAGCATGGAACAGTCACACGCCATAAAGGTTTTGTAGAGCCCGGCGAGTACTGCGGTGGCTTTGCCGACCAGTTTGCCGGTGAGGCCGAGGCTGGAGGCGATGTTGCGGCATTGGAACGCGGTGAGGCCGACCAGCGGATCTACTGTTTCGACGAAAATCTTTTCCGGGGTCTTGGCGGCAACCTCTTCGATGTCCATGCCACCCTCGGTAGAGGCCATGACGGTGACTTTTGAGGTAGCGCGGTCAACGAGCAGGCTGACGTAGAGTTCGTTGGCAATGTTGCACCCTTTTTCGACGAGGACGCGGGTAACCAGTTTACCCTCTTCACCGGTCTGGTGCGTACGGAGAATCATGCCGAGCATCTCGCGGGAAATGTTGCGCACTTCATCGGGGGTCCGGGCCAGTTTAACGCCGCCACCCTTGCCGCGGCCGCCGGCGTGGATCTGGGCCTTGACGACCCAGGGGCCGTCACCCAGGCGTTTGGCCCATTCGCGGGCTCCGGCGCTGTTGTAAGCAACGTGCCCGTCCGGGACCGGGACACCGAATTTACGAAGAATTGCTTTTGCCTGGTACTCGTGGATATTCATGAAAATGGCTCCTGTTCTGATCATTCGTATACCGCAACAATGGCTGTATATCAGGTGATCTTGGTGATGCTGAAATGGGTGGATTCAGCTGAAATAGAAACTGAGTTATATGACAAGGTAATACCAGTTATTCCTTTGACAGTTTAATGTCAATACTTTTTTAGTTATCTGAAAAAAATGTCGCACAGCGTTCAGTGATCAACAAATAACTGAGAACCGGCGTAGTTAGAAAAGACGTCCGTGTTATTGTCATAAAAACAGAGAGTTATCAGTAATTCATGTTACAATATACGTACGAGATTATTTATGCAAAATTCATTATGAATAAAATATTTCAAAATTATTCAGTTGTATGATGAAATATTCATGACTTTGTTTTTGGTTGAAATAGAAGGAAACTAGGGTATGCTTTAGTAATGATAACTACTACAACTCTCGACAATGGCGTGCGCATCGTCACCCAGAACATCGGGTATATGCACACCGTAACAACCGGTATCTGGGTGGCAAATGGTACCCGGCACGAAGCTCCTCAGGATAACGGCGTTGCTCATTTTATAGAACATATGCTGTTTAAAGGTACAAAACGGCGTAGCGCACATCAGATTACCCGCGAAATCGACTCGATGGGTGGAATATTGAATGCGTTTACCGGGCATGAGTATGTCTGCTACTACGCCAAGGTTCTGGCAAAATTCATGCCCCGCGCCGCAGATCTACTGGCCGATATCTTTCTGAATTCCACTTTCCCTCAAGACGAAATCGAACGGGAGCGCAAGGTTGTTCTTCAGGAAATCAAGATGCGCGATGATGCTCCGGACGAGTATATTCATGACCGGTTCCACCAAAACTTCTGGCAGGGCCAACTGCTCGGCATGCCGGTTCTGGGAAACGAGGAAACGATTACCGGTTTGTCGCGGAGTGCAATCCTGTCTCATAAGAACAGCCGCTATCGTCCCCAGGATATTATTATTGCCGCGGCCGGCAATGTGCGGCACGATGAGTTGGTTGCCATTCTGGCCCCGCTCTTTTCAGATCTCTCTTCGCAGTGGCAACCTGAATCGGTCGATGCATTTCCGCCGGCAGATAAAAAGCTGAATCTTATTGAACGTGAAATGGAGCAGACGCTGGTTTGTCTCGGCACGAGATCACTTCGTTATGATCATCCGGATCGCTATGCGTTGTTTCTGCTGACGACGATTCTGGGTGGCGGGATGAGCTCACGCCTGTTTCAGGAGGTTCGCGAGAAGAAAGGCCTGGCGTATTCAGTTTACTCCTACATCATCTCCCATGCTGATTCAGGAGCGCTGGTCGTGTATGCCGGTACTGAAAAGGATCATTGCCGCGAGGTTATCGATATTGCGCAACATGAGATGTCGCGGCTTGTCACTGAAGTGGTACCGCAGGACGAGCTTGATGCTGCCAGAGAACAGCTGAAAGGTAAAACACTGATGTCGCTTGAAAGCAGTGACAGTTTGATGACCCGTTTGGCCAAGAACGAGATTTATCTGCAAAAACAACAGTCTATTGAGGATGTTATTGCCAACTACGATGCGGTTAGCAGCATCGACATTCAGAGGGTGGGGGAGGAACTGATCCGAAGCGAGTATCTGCATCTTGAAGTAATGGGACAGGTCACAGATCTGGGACTCTCTGTCAAGATGCTGGCGGTTTGATCAGACTCCACCCCGTTGAATACAAACTTGATGCAGTTTGTTTAAATCATGCTTGACCTGTTTCGCTTTAGAATGGTAGAGTGCCAAAACTTACATACACCAACCTTTTAATTTAGTCCGAGAGGCTAGCAAAGGCGACACCATGGATACACTGAAATCATACCTGAAGGGTCTTGCCGCATGGCGCGGTGAGGCTCTTTTTTTATGTCCAAGGAGGTTGTAAATGGCTGCTGAACAAACCGTGCTGATGGATGGTGAAGGGATCAAACGGGCATTGACCCGGATTGCTCACGAAATTCTCGAACGCAATAAAGGGGTTACCGATATCGTACTTATCGGCATCCGTTCAGGTGGCGCATTTTTGGCCGACGGAATCGCGCAGCAGATCGGCGTAATTGAAGGAGGATCTCTTCCGGTAGGCGCGGTTGATATTACCCTCTATCGAGATGATTGTTCAGGCCATCTGCCGCATCATCCGGTCGGCAAGACCGATATCCCGTTCACTCTGGAAGCGAAGAAGGTCATCCTGGTTGACGATGTTCTCTATACCGGTCGCACCATACGGGCCGCCATGGATGCGTTGATGGATTTCGGGCGTCCCCAGTCGATTCAGCTGGCTGTGTTGATCGACCGAGGCCACCGTGAGCTCCCGATACGGGCAGATTTTGTCGGGCGCAACGTACCGACCAGTTTGAAAGAAAATGTCCAGGTCGTTTTTGATGGATCAAATCTGCCGATTGAAGTGATACTCGAAAAATAGGGGGTGTACTGAACATGGCCGAATTCAAGCATAAACACATTATTGCCCTGCGTGACCTGTCGAAAGAGGATATCGAACTCTTGATATCAACCGCGGAGAACATGAGGGAGATCAACAGTCGCGACATCAAGAAGGTTCCGACGCTGCGCGGTAAAACAATAATCAACCTGTTCTACGAAGCTTCAACCCGTACCCGAACCTCTTTCGAGATCGCCGGTAAGCGACTTTCCGCCGATACCGTCAATATCACGACCTCCTCCAGTTCGGCAACCAAGGGGGAAACGCTGTCCGATACGGCCCTGAATCTGTTGGCAATGAAGCCTGACATCATCGTCATGCGCCATTCGGTGTCCGGTTCACACTACTTCCTGGCCAACAAGGTCAACTGCTCGATAATCAACGCCGGAGACGGCGCTCACGAACATCCATCCCAGGGTCTGCTGGACATGCTGACCATGAAGGATCGTTTCGGACGGCTTGATGGACTGAAAGTTGCGATCATCGGCGATATAACCCATAGCCGTGTTGCCCGCTCCAATATCCAGGGTTTGACCAAAATGGGCTCGTCGGTGTTTGTTTCGGGACCGCCGACCATGGTCCCTCCCGGCGTGGAGAAGCTGGGCAATGTAACCGTCTGCGCCACCATGAACGAGGCGCTGCAGGATGCCGATGTGGTCATGATGCTGCGTATTCAACAAGAACGTCAGGGAAAAACCCTGATGCCGAATGCCCGCGAATATTCCCGCTACTTCGGCCTTAACCCGACCAACATCAAGCTGGCCAAGCCGAATGCGATGGTCATGCATCCGGGCCCGATCAATCGCGGCGTGGAGATGTCTTCCAGCATGGTTGACGGTGACCAGTCCTGGATTTTGAAACAGGTGGAAAACGGCGTGGCAGTACGTATGTCGATGCTCTACCACGTCTGCGGCGGAGAGTTGGAATAAATCAGATTGATTGGTTCGAGGTTCGAGGTTTTGAGCCGTTAACCTTGAACCTTGAACCTTGAACCACGAACCACGAACCTTATTTTGAGAGGTGACTATATGAATCTGCTGATAAAAAACGGCCGGGTAATCGATCCGAGTCAGAAGCTCGATGATGTGCTTGATGTGGTGGTTGAGAACGGTCTGGTCAAGGAGATCGGCACGGGGCTCAAAGCACCTGCCGGGGCGGAAACCATCGATGCGGCCGGTAAGTATGTGGTGCCGGGGCTGATCGACATGCATGTGCATCTGCGTGATCCCGGTCTGGAGTACAAGGAAGACATCATTTCCGGCACCAAAGCAGCGGTTGCCGGCGGTTTTACGTCGGTCTGCTGCATGCCGAACACTAAGCCGACCATCGACAACAAGGCGATTGCCAGCTACATCATCAACAAGGCCAAGTCGGAAGGGTTCTGCAACGTGTTTCCGGTTGGCTCCATTACCTATGGCCTGTCCGGTGAGCGCATGTCCGAGATGGGCGAGCTGAAGGAATCGGGCTGTGTGGCCGTTTCTGATGACGGCAGGCCGGTGAAAAACAGCGAGCTGATGATGCGCTCCCTGCAATACGCCGCCGGCATCGGCATCATGGTGATTTCCCACGCCGAAGAGCTGGAGCTGGTGGGAGAGGGGACCATGAATGAAGGCTACACATCAACCGAGCTTGGCCTGAAAGGGATTCCGCGCGTTGCCGAGGATATCGCCACAGCCCGTGAAACGATGCTGGCCGAGTATGCGGGAACGCCTGTCCACATTGCCCACGTCTCCACCAAAGGATCGGTGCGCATCATCAGGGAGGCCAAGGCGCGCGGCGTCAAGGTGACCTGCGAGACGGCGCCGCACTATTTTACCCTGACTGATGATGCGGTACGCGGCTACAACACCAACGCCAAGATGAACCCGCCGCTTCGGGAAGCTGACGACGTTGCTGCCATCAAGACCGGGCTGACGGACGGCACCATCGATGCCATCGCCACGGATCATGCGCCGCACCATGAGGACGAAAAAGATGTTGAATTCAATGTTGCCATGAACGGCATCATCGGCCTGGAAACATCACTGCCGTTGTCGCTACAACTGGTGGATAACGGCGTGCTGACGCTTAATCAGCTGGTTGAAAAAATGTCATGCAAGCCATCGAATATCCTGGGGCTTCAGCGTGGTACGCTTGCCGCCGGTGCGGTGGCTGACATCACCCTGATTGATCCTGCCTGTGAGTGGGTTGTCGAGGCTGACAAGCTCGCCAGCAAGTCGAAAAATTCTCCCTGGCTCGGCCAGAAAATGAAGGGCGCCGCCGCGGCGACCATTGTAAGTGGAAAGCTGGTTTACCAACGTTAAAAACAGAATTCAGGAGTTACAGTCTATGAAAGCAATACTTGCGCTCGCCGACGGGCGCATATTTGAAGGGAAATCATTCGGCGCCAGCGGTGAATCAACCGGTGAGGTCGTCTTCAACACCGCCATGTCAGGATATCAGGAAGTATTGACCGACCCGTCCTACAAGGGGCAGATGGTCACCATGACCTATCCCCAGATCGGCAACACCGGCATCAATCCCGAGGACATCGAAAGCCGCGGTCTGTTCCTGTCTGGATTTATTGTTAAGGAATATCTGGACTGCTATTCCAACTGGCGTGCCACCATGAGCCTGGATTCCTATCTCAAGGAGAATGGTGTGGTCGGCATCCAGGGGATCGACACCCGTGCCCTGACCCGTCACCTGCGTGACAAGGGCGCCCAGAATGGCATCATTTCTACCATTGACCTGGATCATGCCAGCCTGGTTGCCAAGGCCAGGGCCGTACCGAGTATGTCCGGCCTGGATCTGGCCACCGGTGTTTCGTGCCTTAAGCCGTACCATTGGACAGAAGGGGCGTGGGATCTGAAAGACGGGTATCCTCAAGTGGACACGACAACACTTAAATACAAGGTAGTGGCCTACGATTTCGGCATCAAGTACAACATCCTCCGCTGCCTGCTGGATGCAGGCTGCGACGTAACTGTTGTGCCGGCCAACTACCCGGCCGAGGATGTCCTGGCAATGAACCCGGATGGCATTTTTCTTTCCAATGGCCCGGGCGACCCGGAGCCGCTGGTGCAGGTGCAGCAGGAAATAAGGAAATTTGTCGGCAAAAAACCGATCTTCGGCATCTGCCTCGGGCACCAGTTGCTCGGGCTGGCTCTGGGTGGCTCCACGATGAAACTTCCGTTTGGCAATCACGGTTCCAACCTGCCCGTCATGGATATGCAGACCCGCAAGGTTGAGATCACTTCTCAGAATCACGGTTTTGCCGTTGATCTTGCTTCGCTCGGCGAAGACGCCTGCCTTGGCCACGAAAACCTGAACGATCAGACTGTCGAGGGTATCCGTCACTGTACGCTGCCGATCTTCTCGGTGCAGC
>JBAYTT010000088.1:0-15071 GCA_041675485.1 Pelobacteraceae bacterium
ACTGCCGTCGCTCTTGCTATCGGTCTCGACGACTTTTTTCAGTTCGCTGTACCCCTCGTTGAACAATACGGTCAGAGGTGAGTTGGCAAAACGGTCAACCTGGGATGCAATCGCGTCAAAGCGCTTTGATTTCCAGAAAAAGTCCATGAAGCGTTCTGATTCATTTTTTGCACGCTGAACCTGGAAAAATTTGAACAGGATTATACCCCAGGAAACAATCGAGAACGAGAGCAGCAGTAGCAGGACGAGCTTAACAACAATACCGGCGCCGGTTATTATGGCCACGGATGATACCTCCGCTTGGGTTAGAAACTTAAAAAAGCTAGTACTTTCAATCAGTCAAGTCAAGCTAAAACCGATAGCGACACGCATGATGTTCAGCGTTCCGCAAGCAGCGCAACGACCTGGTCAAGGATTGCTCCTGCCAGTTGGTCCTTGGACATAAGCCCGCACTCCCTGACAGTGCCATCCTTGAAAAACAGCAGAGCCCGGTTGGTATCCACATTGAATCCGGCATCAACCTGACTGACATCATTGGCAACAATCATATCCAGATGCTTCTCGCGTAACTTTTTCGCGGCATTTTCAGCCAATGCATCAGTTTCTGCTGCAAATCCGACCAGAAACGGACGGTGTTCCAGTTCCCCCAATCCAGCCAGTATGTCAGGGTTTTTCACCAATTCTATCGTTGCTGAATCGGCCTTCTTCTTGATCTTTGTTTTGTTTCTCGCCAGCGGACGATAATCAGCTACCGCAGCGGCCTTGATGACGATATCGCACTCTGCCGCCCGTGCCATGACCTCTCCCTGCATTTCAACGGCACTCGTAACGTTGATCACCTGGATTCCATCAGGCGTGGCCAAAGCGGTCGGCCCGCTGACGAGAAGCACCTGAGCTCCCCGCCGTCGTGCTGCACGGGCCAGGGCGTACCCCATCTTGCCTGAGGAGTGGTTGCTGATATATCGAACCGGATCTATCTCTTCGCGGGTAGGCCCCGCCGTGATCATTACTTTCCGTCCTGCCAAATCTTTTTCAGTCAATGCGGCGACAGCACTCTCGAAGATAGTTTCCGGCGCTGCCAGCTTGCCTTCCCCTTCCCAGCCACATGCCAGACTGCCGCTGACAGGCGCCTCAAACAGGTATCCCAAGCGACGCAGTTTTTCCTCATTTTCCTGATAAATCGGGTTGGTATACATGTTGACGTTCATAGCCGGAGCGAACAGCACTGGAGCTTTGGTCGCCATCACCGTTGTGGTGAGCATGTCATCGGCAATTCCGGCAGCAATTTTACCGACAACATTAGCTGTAGCAGGAGCGACAATAAACAGATCTGCCCGGTCGGCAAGAGAGATATGCCCGATTTCACGTTCCGCAATCAGGTTGAACAGTTCGGAATGAACCGGGTTTGATGAAAGTGTTTGAAAGGTAAGTGGCGCAACGAACTCCTGGGCGGCACGGGTCATAATAACGTGAACGTTTGCTCCCGCTTTGGTCAAGAGTCGCAGCAGTTCTATCGCCTTATAGGCAGCGATTCCTCCGCATACACCCAAAACAATTTGTTTATTATCAAACATATACACGCTCGTTTCAAAAATAGGGGTTACAGCGTTTTTCATGGCCGATAGTCGTTTGCGGACCGTGACCCGGATAGGCGATAACGTCGTCCGGAAGCGTAAAAAGCTTGGAGCGAATAGATTCCAATAACTGTTCGTGCGATCCTCCAGGCAGGTCAGTACGGCCTATTGAATCGGCAAAAAGCGTGTCACCGGTGATAACCTTCCGCTCATCCTCAAAATAGAGGCAACACCCGCCCTCTGTATGACCAGGAGTATGCAGCACTTTCAGGCGACACGTACCAAAGGGGATTTCCATGCCGTCAACCAGCCAGGCATCAGCATCCGGTGAGTTTTCTCCCTGCAAGCCGTACTTACGGGCAACCTCTGCCGATCTGCCCAACATGGGCGCATCAGCGTGATGGATCAGAAGACGGGCGCCAAAGGCTGCCAGCACCTTGCCGTTTCCGCCCAAGTGGTCAAAATGACCATGCGTATTGATAACGGTTTGAATTTTCAGCCCATGGTGCTGTACCATGCTGAAAATCAATTCCACATCTCCTCCCGGGTCGACAATAATACCTTCGCGGCTCTGTTCGCACCCAACAATATAACAGTTAACCGACAGTGGACCGACCGTAATTGATTCAAATATCATAACGCTCTCTCGTTTATGCGATAGTGGAAGTGTTTTTTACATGGAACAATGACAATTCACAGTTAGTTGACATCCGCCAAGGACATGATACACTGCTCACGCCTGTATCAAAGCGAGCCATGGAGAAAATCCGATGAGAATTGCGGTCGTGGAAACAGAAAACTGCATCAGTTGTGGCCTATGCATTTCAAGCTGCCCTGCTGTTTTCAGATTTGACAAATCGGGCAAATCTGAATGTTTTGATCCTGCCGGAGCCCCGGAGATCGAGATACAGAGCGCTATTGACGGCTGTCCTGTTCAGTGCATCCACTGGACTTAAAACCACATACAAGGAGCTACAACTTATGGAACGTTGGATCTGCACAATATGTCAATATGTCTATGACCCCGCCGTTGGCGATCCGGATCGCGGAATTGCGCCGGGAACACCGTTCGAAGCACTGCCCGATGACTGGAGTTGCCCCCTCTGCGGTGCCGGTAAGGATGTCTTCGAAAAAGAATAATAAAAGCAGGGGCGGGCACTCAGGCCCGCCCCATCGCTATCGATACTTTACTTTTTATCAGCTTCCTTAATAATATCAACGACTGTCTCACCGGATTCTATTTTTACTCTCCAGATCAACCCGCACGCCCCACACTCTTTGACCGGCGAATGTTCGACAGAAAAACCGTTAGAATGCATATCGAGATCAACTTCTGTACGACTGCCGCAGTTCGGACACTTCATGGTTGTCACCTCCAAGTATATTCTTCAATTCTTTACAAGACATCTAAGCCAGTTCGGGCAAAATCGTTGTGATCGCATTAAAAAGCCCATCCAGATCGTCACGCGTCATGTCACCCATATGAGCAATGCGGAAGGTCTCTCCCTTTATTTTGCCATATCCGTCATCAAACGCAAAACCGATTTCTCCCAATTGTTTTTTCAAAGAGCCCAGATCTATTCCAAGACTGTTACGACTGCATGTCAACGTCTGTGAGCGGTATGCCTCTGCAGGAAAAGATTCGAAGCCGCGCCCCGTCAACCAACCGCGAACATAACCGGCTAAATCGTTGTGCCGCGCCCAACGGTTTTCCAGTCCTTCGGTAAACATTCGCTGCAGTTGGCAATCAAGAGCATAAATCAGGGAAATACACGGAGTTGAAGGAGTATTGTTCTTGGCATCATTGGCTGCAAACTCCACATAATCAAAATAGTAGCCGCGACCTTCCATACCCGCTGCCCGCTGAAGCGCCTTCTCACTGGCCGTAAAGACAGCAAGACCGGGCGGCAGCGCAAAAGCCTTCTGCACTCCAAAAATGCAGCTGTCGATGCCAAGTTCGTCAACCGGAATTTTGAGGGCGCTCATCGACGAGACCGTATCGACAACAAACATAACCTCCGGGAATTTGCGCATGACTTCGGCGATCTCCGGCAAAGGCGACATGACACCCGTTGAGGTTTCGTTATGGATCATGGTCATACAGTCGTATTTTCCGGTCTCAAGAGTTTTATAAACCGCTTCGGGGGTGACTGGTGTCCCCCAGTCGAATCTGATGGCATCAGCCTCTTTACCACAACGAAGTGTGACATCGTGCCACTTGTCGGAAAATGCGCCGTTGCAGAAGTTCGCACAGCGCTTGCCGACGAGATTGCGAATCGCTCCCTCCATAACACCGAATGCACTCGAAGTTGCCAGAAAGACCTTGTCCTCAGTGAACAGCAGTTTTTTCAGACCTGACGTGACACGTCCATGCAGGTCGGCGTACTCTTTCATCCGATGCCCTATCATGGGAGAAGCCATGGCTTTCAGTATATCTGGATGGACCTCAACCGGTCCGGGAATAAACAGCTTTTTGTGCATGACACATACTCCGCTACAGAAATATTGTGATTAGTCAACGTGTTGTGAAGCTAGCAAATGGAGGTGATAAAGTCAAGATTCAGCGAGTCTGACACAAAACGAGGGATGTGGAGGCTTTCAAAGTCTGCAATTTGCAATTGACGATAATCGTCTCTATCTGTATAGTGGCGCGCTTAAGTGATACATTTACCTAGTTTTGAGGAGCGGTTTCTATGCTGAAACAAATTTTATTGTCAGTCGTTGCGATATGCATGCTGTCAGTCGCCTGCGCCGGTGCGGCCGAAACCAAGGACATCAAATTCAATTTCAAAAACTCCGCCCCCGTCGTGTTCAGCCACGAATTACACCTGAAAAAATACAACAACAATTGCAGAATCTGCCATGATGCGATCTTCAATTTGAGAAACAAAAAACGCTACACAATGGCCGAAATGGAGAAAACCAAATCCTGCGGTGCATGTCATAGCGGCATGAAGGCTTTCAGCGTCTCCAGCGAAAAAGAGTGTTCTCACTGCCACAGCGGCAAACCGCGTGACGTTTCCTACACCGTCAAGGGCCTTGGAACGGCAACGTTCAGCCATGCGGTACATATCGCCAAGACAGGTGGCGCCTGCAAAGGGTGCCATAATGGCAAAGTCATAACCGGCAAAGAAAAAGCGGTGACTATGGCAGAAATGGAAAAAGGACGTACCTGCGGATCATGCCACAACGGCAAGCGTGCCTTTGCCGTAACGGCAAACTGCGACCGTTGCCACAAAGGGCTCAAGCCGAAAGACATTACGTTTGCTCTAAAAGGAGTAACACCGGCAACGTTCAGCCACTCCTTCCATACTCAGGCATATAGCTGCAAAGATTGCCACACCAAAACCTTCCCCTACAAGGCGGTTGTCGGCAAAGCCACCATGAGCGACATGGGAAAAGGCAAATCTTGCGGTGTATGCCACAACGGCAAGGACGCCTTTGCATCAACCGGTGATTGCGACAAGTGTCATAAAGGGATGAAACCGGGAAAAATCACGTTTAAAACATCCGCTGGTGAAGCCACGTTCAGCCATGAGTTCCATACGCAGACATACAAATGTTCAGAGTGCCACACCAAGATATTCCCCTTTAAAGCTGGCGCCCTGAAGGCCACCATGAGCGACATGGAATCCGGCAAATCCTGCGGCACCTGTCATAACAAGGGCAAGGATGCCTTCCCGGTCCAGGACGACTGTGGGAAGTGCCACAAAATGTAAGTGTTGCAACACTGATTCATTCACATTCCATTTCCAGGTGTTTATAAAGGGGGGAGCAGAGATAATCTGCCACCCCCTTTTTTTGTTCGATGCACGATGCGTATTTCCGTTAACCATCGCATATAATCGCAACCCAACCAAACTGAATGGCACATTATTATTACGTTCACATAAGACAACTTCGTGCATACAGTATACTGTATTCAATTTTCGTTGCTATTATGAATGAACTTAGTGTATACACGAAAAGATTTTGGGAATTCCCCTGTTTAGTATGGCAGGACACCGCAGGAATGCGGAATTGAAGGGCAACGATATGCAGAAATGCTCGACAGGATGCAGACTGCTACTCATTACGCCGGCGCTGTTAATATTGCTGCAGGTGGCTCTTGCACTACACCATCATCAATCCGAATCCTGTTATGATGACGAAGACTCACTTCACTCTTTCCCCTCGGCATTTTACCCCGATCACATAAAACTGGATACGTTGGACTGTCTGTCGCCGGAAATTCTGATGTCTCCCCACCCCTGCTTATGGATTCGCACCCCGGACAGCCCTAAGGCGCCGATCACGGTCCTGGTTACCGACCCTCCCCAGAGCCGGGCTCCACCATCAACGCTTTTTTCATGACGGATTGAAACTGCTTCAGAATTTACTGTACATCCCAGACCTCTGTGGCCAGCTATATTTTGTTAATCAAATACTTATTTCTTGGAGGAGTTAGTTCATGTCTTCAAATCTTTTCAGATTCATTACTCTGATGTTCCTGGCAGCAGCCTGGACTCTTCCTGCTCATGCCGAGCAGGGCATGGCCATCGATCCGGCCACCTGCCTTGGCTGCCACAGCAACAAGATCTCTATTCATGATTTTGCAGCGTCTGTCCATGGCAAGAACGCCTGTACCAGTTGCCACGTAGACATAACCGATCTCGCCAAGCACATGCGGAAGGAGATCAAAGTCGACAAGGTGCACTGCGAGCGGTGCCACAAAAAACAGAACTCAGAGCATTACGCCAGTGTACATGCGGAGAAAGGCGTGACCTGTGCCCAGTGTCACACTGACATCCATACCCATAATTACTGGAAAAATGACAAGCGCATCGCGGTTGCAAAATGCGTCCAGTGCCACGACAAGGAAGCTGTCTACCAGAAGTCGGTTCACGGTAAGGCAGTTGCTGCCGGCAACATGGATTCAGCCGCTTGCCATGACTGTCACAACCTTCACGCTATTGAGAAGCTGGCGGGTGCTAAAGATCACAAGGGGCGCGAATTCCACACTAAAGTATGCATGAAGTGTCACAGCGACCAGAAAATGATGACCAAGAACAAGGTCACCAATGTAGCGGTCAAATCATACATGGAGAGCTACCACGGCAAGAACTACCGATTAGGATTCCCGGAAAAAGTAGCCGGTTGTGCGGATTGTCACACAGCTCATTCGGTATTGCCAAAATCCGATCCTCAATCCACCATCAACCCGGCAAATATTGTCAAGCAGTGTGCAGCATGCCATCCCAAAGCAACTCCGCTCTTCGCGAAGTTCTATGCTCACGGCGAGATGACGGACAGGGAAAAATATCCAATCCTGTTTTACACTTTTGTTGCCATGACCGGACTGCTGCTTTCCACCTTTGCCGTATTCTGGGTTCACACTCTGCTGTGGATGTTCCGCGGCTTTGTTGAGAACCGGGAAAAAGCAGACAAACTGGCTGATGGCAGCCACCATCATGTTCACGTAACTTCCGCTGGAACACATACTCATGTTATTCCTGATGCTCACAAACAGTATCGTCGCTTCAACCGCCTGCACATCTTCATGCATCTGCTGGTAATCACCAGTTTCCTGATGCTTTCTTTGACCGGCCTGCCGCTCAAATTCTGTACGCAGGCATGGGCAGTAGAACTCATGAAACTGTATGGCGGTTCTGCAAATGCCGGCCTGTTGCATCGCGTAGGCGCCGGAATCACGTTCGTTTATTTCGGCTTGGCGATCATAATGAGTATCAACTTCCTCTTCATCAGAAAAGATATCAAAGGTAATCCGATTCAGCGTCTCTTCGGTCCGGATTCACTCTGCTTCAACCTGCGCGATATCAAGGATGTTTATTTCATGGTGAGATGGTTCTTCTTCAAAGGACCAAAACCGACCTTTGAACGCTGGACCTACTGGGAAAAATTCGACTTTGTTGCCGTCTTCTGGGGTATGTTTGCTATCGGCGGCTCCGGCCTGATGCTTTGGTTCCCCGAACTTTTTGGACAATTCCTCCCGGGATGGGCATTCAACGTCGCAACTATTGTCCACTCTGACGAGGCACTCCTGGCTACCGGCTTCATCTTCTCGGTCCACTTCTTCAACACCCACGGACGGCCCGAGAAGTTCCCGATGGACTTCGTCATCTTTAATGGCCAGATCGCCAAGGAAGAAATGATCGAGGAGCGCGGCGACCAGTGGAAACGTTACGAGGAAGAGGGGATCACCGAACAGTTCGCCTGTAAACGAACCAGCGGAGTGGTATACGACTTCCTGGTCAAGGGTTTCGGGTTCACCGCCCTCTTCATCGGCATCGGCCTGCTGCTGCTAATGATCCTGGCCTTCATGGGAGGAGGCGGACACTGATCTATTTAGAATAAGACGAAAAAAGCGGGGGGCACATGCCCCCCGCTTTTTTGTTCACACCTTGAAAAAAGTGAAGACCAAATAGCTCACCATACAATCCATATAAACTTTCAAATGAAAATGCCGAATCAACTCGGGCATAAACCAGGCATCTAATTGAAGTCCATTAAGCACTCTTTGAGACGTCAGAAACCTTCACCCATTTACCCAAAGCGACTGATTCGATCGCCGCTGCCATTCCGAATGAAAATACGCTGAATACAAGCGGCAGTCCATGGATGCCGATCAGATCGTACAGAAACACCTTTACTCCACCAATTACCGTGACAAGGATGGCCACATTTCTGATTTCCTTACTCTGGCGTAAATAAGCAAAGACAATCAGCGCAATAGCAGCAGTATTGATAAGTACCGACTGTCCGCTGCGGAAGGTGTCGCGTTGCATTGCTGCGGGAATATACTGAATCGCTTGAAATATCCCGATCCGGATCATAAAGAAACCACTCGTTAATCCGCCCAGCAAAAGCAGTACAGCACTCCGGTCATTGCGGTCAAAGGTCTCATACAGTGCTGAATTGGCCGGCACAGGCCAGCGGCGGCACCATTGGTAATGATAAAGCGATATGACTGTCAAAAGGCCGGCAGGGAGCATGTTAATGGCGTCCGTAGCACCCGCTCCTTCTCCCCGTAGTACGGAGACAAGTGCGACACAGGCATAAATGGTCATCAGGTACGTAGTCCACCGAACGCCACCATTTTCCCAGACGCGGGAGACAATCGCCATGGTTATGGCCACCAGCGAAATTACCGGCAACGACAGGACAAATGCACCTGTAGCCGCCGGCAGAGACAAGGCAAGGAGGGTACACCCCGCAAAAGCGAAGGTATTGGTCCCGGGCGCTCCTTCGACGTTGCGACGGGCACACCAGAAAGTCATGCCGAAAAGACCGGCCGCACCAAGAAGGCCGATCACACCAAGAAGGTACACGTTCATCTGCCAAGCTTCAATAACATGCCGGGCCAATGTAAAGGCCCAGATTACGGTGAGGGTGGGCAGGCTAAAATCGAACCGGGATATTTTCTGACCGCCGGTTTTGACAATGCCAAGTAGAGACAGGAAGATAAAAGTAAGAAAAAACGCCGCTAAAACCGGCAGGTACCATGCAGAAGCCAACTCAGGAGGAATTGATTCTCCCTTGGTAAGCATTATGCCTAACCTGACCCCCCATAACTGGAGCATCACCATCGTAACAAGGAGGACCGACCAGCGCAGCCATGAACAGCGCTTCAACTGGGCAGCGAGGTAGCCGAGCACGTTGGCGGTATAGAGTACCAGGGCAAGATACGGGAAAAACGGGTGGGGATAGTCGATTGCCGCACCAGCGAAACACATTCCGAGAACACCGACGGAAATGGGAACGAAGGCGCTGAAACGGCGGCTCATTACTGCCATGCCGAACCCGGTAGCCATTAATGTAAGGTAGGCAGGCACCAGCGGCAATGATTTAAAATGCATATGTGTTTCAACCACGATCGTTGACATGAGGACAACGCCGCAGGCGGCAAAGACCGGGGCAAGGGGGCTCTCCTCAGCATACTTGTACCAGCCGAAAATCATTAGAGCAGCGGCGAATCCCATGCCGAGACCTGAACCGAGCAGTTTGTTTACAAAACCGCTATCGGTGATGGTCCTCAGTATAAGGGCAATAACCATGAGAAAGCAGACTGTGGCGAGGCGGGGCAAAACAGCATTCCGGCTGGCCCAGCCCAGCACCTCCTCAGAAAGCTCAGGCATCTCTTCGGCGGGTTCATACTCAGCCTGCTGCACTTTCGACCGTGGCGGCGGTGAGTCAGTATGGGCATGCGTGGCGGCATCATCACTAATATGAGCGCTCAAGCGCTCCAGATGCTTCTCCAGCATCTGGATGCGGTTTTCAAGTTCCTTTTCCCGTTTTTCAGCCGTCCCGTCTGCTGTTGACATCGCATTCCTCCCTCTGGCAGATATCAGCGACGCCAGATCTCATCCGGCAGTATTACTCAGTGCGAATCTTTGATTCCGAACACGGGCAGTATCCTGGTGACAAGGAAGAATAGTACGAAAGGTGTAATTATAACAGCAAGAGCCCCAAACAACCCCTCTTTAAAAAGCTCAACAGTGCTTGGCCAGATGGGGAGATGATACTCCATGAAGCCGGAGAATGAGGCAGAGAACGCCTGGCCGCCGATAACGACATTCCAGCGCATCATGAATACTCCCATCAAAACCAGCAGAGAGCCTACCAGAGCGCGCCTGATTGTCAGACCTGGGATCATGAACATGACAAACGGAAGGACATTGCCAAAGCCGTACTGGAGGACAAAAATCTTGAAGAAATCCTTTTCGTAAATAACGCTACGCAGGATGTCCCATGATTTGACGGCAGTATAATTTCTGAAGATCAGGTCCAGTAACTCGAGCGTTATAGCCAGAACCATGAACATCAACAGATATTTTGCCGTCATTGTAACGGTCTGTATTTCTGCACTTTTCAGCTCATCATTGGAAGGGAGGCGTGGATCATTTTTTCTTTTCCAGGCATAGATCAACTTACGGATCTCCATGGTAACAATGTAGGTTGCCATACAAAGCGCTATACCTGATACAACCGCCGAGCAGATGAATATTACCGGCATGAGCGGCGTCATCCAGAGTGCGTTGGCCTTTACGGAACCGAAAATGAAACCGGCATAGCCGTGCAGAAAACAGGCTACCGGGATACCGATGCCTGCCATGATACTAACGGCGCGAACATCCTTATGCAGCGCCTCGGGGCTGATATCCATAGCGCCCATCGCAAGAATCCTGTAGAGAATCAGCTGTGCCGACTCGATCGTACTAAGGCGCGATTTTGCTCGGAGTTCGAGAATCGTCTGCACAATAAATTCGCGATACACGAACCATATTTCCGAAAGGACAATCATCGAATACGTGGTGAAGACGATGCCGAAAGCGGCAATTGCCGAAGTAAAATGCGGGGTCATCATGACGTAGATGCCCCGTTGCGGCTGTTGCAGGTGCAGCATGAGCGGCATCATGGCGACCGGAAGCAGCGCCAGCGAGAAGACGAGCGCAAAGCGAGCAATCTCTTTAAGCTGTTTGACACCGAAGACATGGTAAAGAGATGACAACACAAAAGCTCCCGCAACCAGACCGGTCATGTATGGATACATCACAATCTGAATTGACCAATAGATGTATTCATTGGGATATACGAAGAATTCTTTTAACGTCCATGCCTCGCCGTGTACCATAGCTATTTTACCTCCCTTGAGAGTCCCAGATAAAAGACCTGAGGCTTGGTGCCGAACTCTTCCTTCAATACGTTAACCTGTTCCGATGTGATGATCTTGGTGACGGGATCCTCGGGATCTCTGATGTTGCCGACCAGGCGTGCGCCAAATGGGCAGGCATCGACGCAGGCGGTCTTCATTCCTTTGCATAGCCGGTGATAACAAAAGGTGCACTTCTCGGCGACATGGTAAACCGGATGAAAAAATCGTACGCCGTACGGGCATCCCATGACGCAGTAGCCGCAGCCGATGCACCATGTACGATCAACCAGCACTACTCCCTCTTCTGTCTGGTAGGTTGCGCCTACCGGGCAGACCTGAACGCAGGCAGGATTTTCGCACTGGTTACAGAGTTTAGGGACGAAAAAGGCTTTCGCAATATTTTCCGGTTTAACTTCCTTTAAGCCCATCGCAGCCTGGTCGATCTTCTGCGAGGTAAAACCGTCCCTGGCCCCTTTAGGAGAATCAATAAGAGTCTGGCCATCCTTGGTAACCACATACCGCTCTACCCAGGTGCGGGTGACATTGGCATCATATGGCACCTCATTTTCAACTTTACAAGCCTTCACGCAAAAGCCGCAGCCGACACATTTATGAATATCGACCAGAAAGACCCAGCGAACTTTGCCCTTGCCGTCCCGCTCGGCCCGCAGCCTTTTCGGGTTAAAGACCTCCAGAGCGGCAAGCGGGATAAGCACACCACCGGCTGCTACCATAGCCTTCTTGCAAAAATCACGACGATTCATCACGACTTCACCTCCTGCTTCTGGTTCATCGGCTTCGGGTTATGGGGGATGTGGCACATCACGCACTGGGCCTGTGTGTAATGTTTTTCAGGATCTATACCCGGGATTTTGCCACGCACGTTGCCTTTGTACGGCATATACGAGTGGCAACGAATACAGAGAGAACGGCTGCGATCAATATTCAAACCGATCGGATCATTCGGGTGATCATAGCTGGGGCCATGACAGTTCTCACAACTGATGGAAGCATGGCCGGAATTCATAATGGCATTGTACTCAACCTTGTGGCACTCTACACACCCCTTGGCGGTCTTGTATTTAACTTTAAATGCTTTCCACTCAGCCTCGTTGGACTTGCGGTGCCAGCCATACATGTAGCCGCGCTCGTAGATGCCAAAATCATTTGGCACTAACACCGTTCTAGCAACAAGAATTGCCCCCACGATAGCCAGAACGATAAACAGTGGTCGCCAGACATGGTTTTTCAAGATGAGTACCTCCGCCACTCGTTAGAAGTTGGATGTTTCAAGGCTGGAAAAACAAATAATCACGCAATACACAAATATAACATGGTTTAAATTAGTCACCTTTACCTAGTTTGTCAACAAATGATTGACCAAATTCGAACATTACACCGCCACATTTCTTCACTGATATTCAAGGAGTTCAAAAACGTTTGACAAAGTATACATGCAAATTGTAGATTGGCACGCTTTTGAGTATTTTTGATCAACTAGACTACCAAGAAAGCTATTTTCAAGAAGAAGGAGCAGTACAATTATGGCAATACGCAAAACAGCAGGATATGCTTGGAACCTGATCAGCCTTATCGGGATGGTTCTTGCGGTGACCGCAGCCGCTCTTATCGTAGTCTTTTTCGCTTTTGAGGCGATTACCGGTGTTGAACATGCCTACTTGGGACTCATGACCTACTTCATGTTTCCAGGCATGCTGATTTTCGGCTTGTTGCTGGTCCCATTCGGAGCATGGCGAGTACGTAACGAAAGACGAAAAGCGGCCATTGATGGGATGGCATCACTTGAAGAGGAAATTCCGCAGTTCCCCCGACTCGATCTGAACGACCCACATCGTCGCCACCTGTTCATATTTTTCATTCTGGCAAGTGTAGTATTCGTTGTTATCGTTGCAATCGCTTCCATCAAGGGCTTTGAGTTTACCGAATCGACCGTTTTTTGTGGTGAGGTCTGCCATGTTGTAATGGAGCCAGAACACACCGCGTGGAGTAATTCACCACATGCCAAGGTAAAATGCGTCGAGTGCCATGTCGGCCCTGGAGCAGCCTGGTATGTTAAGGCCAAGATTTCCGGCATGCGGCAGCTGTATGCGGTAGCGTTCCATACGTACCCGGAGACCATCGAAACCCCTATTGACAATCTTCGCCCGGCACGGGAAACCTGTGAACATTGCCACTGGCCGGAAAAGTTTTATGTTGGACGCCAGAAGATATTCAACCATTACGCTCCCAACGAGGAGAACACTCCACGCAGCATCGATATGTTGATTCACATCGGCGGCAATCCAAAATCGCCCAACACGAGTGGTATCCACTGGCACATTGGTAAAGAAGTTACGTTTATTGCCCGTGACAAGAAGAGACTTGATATTCCATATGTAGCCGTTAAAGACAAAGACGGCAAATTAACCGAGTACTCGAATATAGAAAATCCACTCACCAAGGATGAGATTGCAAAAGGAAACAAGCGGTTGATGGACTGCACCGACTGCCACAACCGCCCAACTCACATCTATCACTCTCCTGGTGAAGAAATGGACCTGAATTTCGTTTCAAATCGTATTGATCGTTCGCTTCCATTTGTCAAAAAAGTCGCGGTCGAAATACTCGAACGACCATACAAGAACAAAGAAGAGGCATTGGCATCCATCACCAAAGAGATTCCTGCCTTTTATGCTAAAAACTACCCTAAAGTCGCGCAGGAAAAGGGTGCAGCCATCAACCAGGCGGTCGACCGTGTGAAAGATATTTACGAGCGGAACTACTTCCCGGCTATGAAAGTTAAGTGGAATACGTACCCGAACTACATCGGCCACTTTTATACTCCCGGCTGTTTCCGTTGTCACGACGACAAGCACAAAACTGCTGACGGCAAAATTATTTCCAAGGACTGCAAGGTCTGCCACGATGTACTTGGCCAGACCCAGGAAAACATTCCTGCCGGAAAACGCGTAACCGAATTCGTTCATCCGGTTGATATCGGGGATGAACTCTATAAGACCAACTGCAGCGAGTGCCACTCGGCCGGCGGCCACGATGTTCCGGGAGAGGGAAAACAAGGAAATCAGGAACCGAAGAAGCAACACTGACCAAGTAAATGAAAAAGCCCCCGGAGAGGATCCCCGGGGGCTTTTTCATTTAATCCTTAATAACCGCCGTCCGTTACAACTCTTCGAAACCCTCCTCTCCTGTCGCAACGTCCGGATCATCCTCCGAATCTACTTCAATCGTTTCATCCACAAGTTTTTCCATAAACAATTTGTTATCATTTATGGTTTTGCGAACATCAGTGAGAAGCATTTCAAGATCGTCAGGCACTATTGACATACCATCAATCTCCTAAACCGTTTCCAGAAAGCGTTCGGCATCCTTGGCTGCCATGCAGCCGGTCCCGGCAGAGGTTATGGCCTGGCGATAGGTAAAATCCTGCACATCTCCCGCAGCAAAGACCCCCTTGACACTTGTGGCGGTCAGGTCACCCTCAAATCCGCCGCATTTCGTCCGGATGTAGCCGTCCAGCATGTCCAGCTGGCCTTCAAAGATGGTCGTGTTCGGCGAATGACCAATCGCGATGAAAATCCCGTGGAGCTGGAGCTCCTTGGTGGAGCCACTCCGGTGGCGGATGCGCATTCCGGTCACGCCACTTGCATCTCCTAGCACTTCATCGAGCTGGTGATTCCATTCGATGGTGATATTCCCCCCTTTGGTCTTCTCAATCAGGCGGTCAGTCAGAACCTTTTCGGCCCGGAATTCTTCGCGCCGGTGCACAACGGTTACGTGCCGGGCAATGTTGGAAAGATAAAGCGCCTCTTCGACCGCAGTACTGC
>JBAYTT010000089.1:0-14851 GCA_041675485.1 Pelobacteraceae bacterium
CGCTGGTACGGAAGGGAATTGTCGGCTTTCTGGAACGTCTGGCCCATATTCCCCGGCTCAGGCATCTGGCCCTGACAACCAACGGCCTGCTGCTGGCGGAAATGGCAACCGACCTCTATAAAGCCGGAGTGCAGCGCTTGAATGTCAGTCTCGACTCCCTCAATCCACGGACCTTCAGCGACATTACCCGCGGCGGCGACCTGAAAAGGGTACTGGCCGGACTGGCAGCCGCGGAGAGCGCCGGATTTCCGCCGCCAAAGATCAATTGCGTGATCATGCGCGGGGTCAACGACAGCGAAATTCTCGACTTTGCCAACATGACCCTGTTGCACGGCAATTCGATCCGCTTCATCGAATATATGCCGGCAGTCAAGGAAGATGGCTGGCAACGCTACTGCATCTCCGGCGAAGAAATTCTGGAACGCATCGCCGCACACTACACGCTGGAACCGGTTGACAAGGGTGCATTTGCCGGGCCGTCACGAGACTTCCGCATCCCCGGTGCCCGGGGGAGTATCGGCATCATCACCGCCGTTTCGGGCCATTTCTGCAGCGACTGCAACCGTATCCGGGTCACCTCCACCGGTCAGGCCAAGGGGTGCCTTTTTTCCGACGAGAGGACCGATCTGGTACCCAGTCTGCGCCCTCCTGACCGGGAAAAACTGGCCGAGGTGCTGCGCGGAATCGTTTCCGGCAAACCGGAGCGGCACGGAATATCGCAGGATGGCTATGTTCACAAAAACTTTACGATGTCGCAGATAGGAGGGTAGCAGTATGGCAAAGGTTCTGGCGGTCTGTATCAGCGAGAATAAAGGGGAACGCAAGAAACCGGTTGTATCTGTTGAGCTGCGTGAGAACCATGGCATCGTCGGCGACGGCCATGCGGGTGATTGGCATCGCCAGGTGAGCCTGCTGGCTCAGGAGAGCATCGACAAGATGCGGGCGATGGGACTTGACGTGTCGGCGGGAGACTTCGCCGAAAATATCACCACCAGCGGCATCGACCTGGTGTCGCTCCCGATCGGCAGCCGCCTGCAGGTAGGTGAAACGCTGCTGGAGGTGACCCAGATCGGCAAGGAATGCCACACCCGCTGTGCCATCTATTATCAGGCCGGCGACTGCGTCATGCCCAAGGAAGGGATTTTTGCCAGGGTGATCACCGGCGGGGTGATCAAGCCGGGGGACAGTGTGGAGTCGATATCATAAGCCGTAAACCGATGCGTATTCTGTCGCAACCGCCGTTTTTTTCCTTTGCCTCCCCCCTCCGATTGCGGGTAATATGTCCACGTTTATCCAAATCCAAGGAACCCCGAATACATGAGCGCTGAAGATGCAAAAAAAGAAAAAATGACCAAAGAGCTGCAGGGGATGGCGCTGGGAACCGTCGGCGTCTTTATCCTGCTTGCGTTCCTGACCTTTAACACCGCGGATGTTTCCTGGAACAGCTACTCCAACGAGGGGGGGATTCATAACCTCGGGGGACGCCTCGGGGCCCAGATTTCCGATCTGTTCTTCATCAGTTTTGGCCTTGCCTCGTACCTGATACCGCTGGCATTGCTCTACATGGCCTACACCCTGTTCCGTTTCAAAGAGATCCGCCTCCGCTCCTACAAACTTGTTGCCGCATTCGGGCTGCTCTTCTCCCTGGCAACCCTGTTCGCCTTTTTCCGCGACAAAACGGAATTGTTCGGCCAACAGGTCGCTACCGGCGGGGCGGTCGGAGTAATCGTGTCCCGCGCTCTCAAAAGCACCGTCGGCGTCACCGGAGCCCTGCTCCTTCTCCTGCCACTGCTGGCAGCTTCGATCATGATCCTGTCAAAATTTTCCTTTATCCTGTTTGCCGGATGGTGGCTGGAGAATTTCAAGCATAAGTGGGCAGCCTGGCAGGAGCGCCGCAGTCGCGACAAAGAGGTAAAACAGAAAGAAAAAGCCAAAAACGAAGGGGTGCCGATTGTTGCCGCCGGTCCGGTCATCAAGCCGCTGACGCCGCCACCGCCGCGCCCCAACCTGATCAAGAAGGAAAAGGATAAAAAGAAAGAGGACGCCAAGACCGCCGCGGTACAGGAGACCTTCGAATTCATCAAGGCTGAGGGTGACTTCCACACGCCGCCGTTCTCGCTGCTGGATGTGCCGCCGGCAACGGAGAAAACGCTCGACCGCGACGCCCTGACCATGAATGCGCGGCTGCTGGAGAAGAAACTCAAGGATTACAACATCGACGGCGAGGTGGTGGAAATCTGCCCCGGCCCAGTCATTACGATGTATGAGTTTTCACCGGCCCCCGGCATAAAGATCAGCCGTATTGCCGGGCTGACCGATGACCTGACCATGGCGCTCCAGGCCATGTCGATCCGCATCGTGGCGCCGATCCCCGGCAAGGGGGTCGTCGGCATCGAGGTGCCGAACCGTGACCGCGACATGGTGTTCCTGCGTGAAATTTTCAACTGCGAACATTTTTCACACAGCAAGATGAAGCTGCCGCTGGCCCTGGGCAAAGACATTGCCGGGCTGCCGGTCGTCACCGATCTGGCCAAGGCACCGCACCTGCTGGTGGCCGGATCAACCGGATCCGGCAAGTCGGTCTCGATCAACACCATGATCCTCTCCCTGCTCTACACCTCAACCCCCAAAGATGTACGCATGATTATGGTTGACCCGAAGATGCTGGAGTTCTCCATGTACGAGGGGATTCCGCACCTGCTGCTGCCGGTTGTCACCGAGCCGAAGAAGGCCTCGCTGGCGCTGAAATGGGCGGTAAACGAGATGGAGCGCCGCTATCAGCTGCTGTCGGACAAAGGCGTACGCAACATCGAATCGTACAACAAAAAGCTGGCCGGAGAGCTGCTGGAGCAGGAAGAAGCGTCCGTTTCCGACGAGGAGATCATCGAGGAACTGGAAGAGATTATCGAAGATGGTGAGGCGAGCGCCGATCCAGATCCGATCCCCTTCGTGGTTGACGACGATGTGATCCTGGAGCACAGCCACCTCCCCTATATCGTGGTAATTGTGGACGAGTTGGCCGACCTGATGATGGTGGCCGGCAGGGAGGTTGAGGAGCATATCGCCCGCCTCGCCCAGAAAGCCAGGGCCTCGGGTATCCACCTGATTCTGGCCACCCAGCGCCCGTCCGTGGACGTCATCACCGGTCTGATCAAGGCCAACCTGCCGTCCCGCATCTCCTTCCAGGTGACGTCGAAAGTCGATTCGCGCACCATCCTGGACACCAACGGCGCGGAAAGCCTGCTGGGCAACGGCGACATGCTCTACATGCCCCCCGGCACCTCGCGGTTGCAGCGTATCCACGGTGCCTTCGTTTCCGACGCCGAAGTACAGCGGGTGGTTGATTTCCTGAAAAAGCAGGGAAAACCGGTCTACGAGAAGTCGATTCTTGAAATGAAAGACACCGATGAAAAGGGCAGCAGCGATGACGAAGTACAGGACGAGCGCTGGGAGGATGCCCTGCGACTGGTTGCTGAAACCAAGCAGGCAAGCATTTCCATGGTGCAGCGCCGCCTGCGGATCGGCTACAACCGGGCCGCCCGCATAGTCGAAATGATGGAGCACGAGGGGATGATCGCCCAGAGCGACGGCACCAGCAAGCCGCGCGAAATATATATGGACATTATCAACGCCTATCTGAATTCGCAATTGACGAGGTAAAGGAATATGAGCTCAATTCAGGCTGCCGCCATCCAGTTCAACGTCACGCAGGGAGACGTGGACGCCAATCTGGCTTATGTTCGCGAGGCGCTTCCCCGCGTCACCGCCCAAGGGGCCAATCTGGCCGTCCTTCCGGAGATGTGGTCAAGCGGCTTTGCTTACAAAAATCTGAACGAACTGGCGCAGCGAACGCAGGGAATTGTGGCGGAGTTACTGGAGCTTTCGGCCCGCTACAAACTGGTGATCGTCGGCAGCATGCCGGAACCGAACGGCGACAAGGTATTCAATACGGTCTATGTTGCCGACAACGGTACCCTTGCCGGAGTGTACCGAAAGATCCACCTGTTCTCCCTGCTGGGAGAGGATCGAGCCTTTTCCGGCGGCGATTCATGGCTGCTCGCGGATACGTCGATCGGCAAGGTGGGGGTCATCATCTGTTACGACCTGCGTTTTCCCGAATTGTCACGGCGCCTGGCGGTTGAAGGAGCCCAGGTTATCTGCGTACCGGCGCAATGGCCCAAGCCGCGCCAGGAACACTGGCGCGCCCTGCTGCGGGCGCGGGCGATAGAAAACCAACTGTTCGTGGTTGCCTGCAACGCCTGCGGAATCATCGGCAAACTGGACTTCTTCGGCATGAGCATGATCATCGACCCGAAAGGGGAACTGCTGGCAGAGGCGGGGGAAAGTGAAGGGGAAATTTTTGCTCCGCTTGACCTGCAAGGCATGAACGACTGGCGGGCACAAATCCCCTGTTTCAATGATCGCAGGCCGGAGATCTATTAAAAGAAACATCCACCGCAGAGTACGCGGAGGTTCGCAGAGGAAGTCAAAAACTTTGATGGGTGAATCTGAATAACGCTTTAAAGTTTTCCTCATCTCTGCTGTTTTTTGCCTTTGCTCTGCGTCCTCTGCGGTTACATTGTCTTTTTCAGACGCGCAGCTTTTTCAACAGTTCCGGCTTGTGCAGCGACTTGCGCAACGTACTCCGTACTGATTCAACCTGTTCAAACCCTTCCGCCTTCGACATGAATCCGCTTTTGTAACGCAGCCGCAGGCTTCTGCGCAGATCGTCCGCCGCGGCCAAAGCCTTCTCTCCGGTGGGATCCACCTTTAAATATTTCGAGTTTTCCGGATCGCGCAGAAAATCGAAAATTGCTTCCAATGACAATTTCATGTACTCGTCGCGGTCGGCCTCCGCCAGTTGATAGCGCGATTTGCTGGAGAGGGTATGCAGGAGTTTTTGCAGTCTGTCCATCCTCGCCATCACCATGATCGAGTTAAAGATCCGCTTGTTGGTGCCGAACGAAAAAAGGGTCGTCGTCAGCACATTGCGCAGCAGCAGGTCGTTGCCGCGCTGATCGGCACGACAGACAGCGTGCGCCCTCTTCCAGATATCCTTTTCGACGAACTCCTCGAAGCGCATCTCCCAATAGGCATGCTTCATGGTTATGGCGGCAAACGAGCGGATGATCTTGTAGGGAACGTAGTAATTGTGGGCAACCGCATCCGCTGCCAGATGGCAGAGGTACCCATAGGCGCAGGCCCTCTGATGGTCGGTCTTGGCCTCTTTCAGCAAAGTCCGGCCGATGCCCCAGCGATGGCAGTTCAGAAGATAGTGGGTGTATTTTTTGCCGACCGTAATATCGGGGGCAAGGCAGCCATAAAGAAAATCTTTGGGATGGACCGCCAGGAGTGCGGCCAGATCTCCGGGCAGCATTCCCGGATTGGCCAGGACCTGGGTTCCCAGCTGCATATGAATCCCTCCGCCCCAGGCTTGGGCATCGGTCGGAAAGAGGGTCGCCGCAATGGCGATTATCAGAAAAAGCATGGAGTTCTTTCTTTTGACAGCAACTGAGCTTACTGGTAGATTCGCTGTTGATTGTACGCCATATTCTACCATGTTGCATATAAATTTGACAGGCAGGAGCAGTTCCCGTGACAACTCATTCCGTCCAATCCCAGATGTTTGCATCGCTCACCGCCTACCTGCAGGATCTTCAGGAGAGCGGGGTAGACGGCATTCCGACAACGCTGCTGACAGCGGAGGAACCGGATTCTCCACGGCAGCAGCCCGTTTCAGCAGTTCAGAACAGGGAATGCGTGATGGACGAAGAGCCTGACTTCCTGGAAAAACATGAGACCCTTGAACAGATCAAAAAGAATCTGGGGCCATGTCAACGCTGCAAACTGGGAGCCACCAGGAAGAACCTGGTCTTCGGAGTCGGGAACCCGAAGGCACGGCTCGTATTCGTCGGTGAAGGTCCGGGAGCCGACGAAGATGCACAAGGTGAGCCGTTTGTCGGCGATGCCGGCAAGATGCTCAATCGTATTATCACCGCGATGGGGTTGACCCGCGAGGAGGTCTACATCTGCAACGTCGTCAAATGCCGGCCACCGCAGAATCGGCCGCCCGAAAGCGACGAAGTCAGCACCTGCGTGCCATTCCTGTTGCGCCAGATCGCCTCGATCAAGCCGGAGGCGATAGTGGCGCTCGGTTCCTCCGCCGCCCAGGCGCTGCTCCAGACGAAAGTGCCGATCTCGAAGCTGCGCGGCAAGTTCCACGACTTCCACGGCATTCCACTTATGCCTACCTATCACCCGTCGTACCTGCTCCGTTCCGGCGGCAATTCCGACTCATTCTGGAGTGTCTGGGATGACATGACCCAGGTGTTGCAGTTCCTCAAGCTCCCAGTTCCGGACAAAAGCAGAAAAAAGTAGCAGCGGCGATTATGTGACTACTATCCTCCCTTTTCTGAAGAGCCTTTTCCCTGTTTCCTGCCACAACCGGGTCGCCCTCGTCGGGGGCACGGTTCGTGACATGCTGTTGGGGACAGAGAGCCGGGACATCGACCTGGTGGCGGCACTTACCCATGGCGAACTGCTGGCGCTCGGTTTTCATCGTGTGGAAGCGAGCAGTTCAGCCACGATCTACTTCAGACATCATCAGCTATTCGGCAAGATTGAAGTTACCCGGATCGACCGGATGGAAGAACTGGAAGGAGATCTTCGTCGCCGCGACTTCACCATCAATGCGATTGCCCTGGGTTTAACCGGCGTACAGTTTGACCCGCTGGGCGGTGAAAAAGATCTGAAAGCGAGGCTTCTAAAGGCATGCAGCGACAGTGCCTTTAAAGGCGATCCCCTGCGCATTTTCCGCGCTTTTCGCTTCGAAGCCGACGGCTGGCTCATGGCTCCGGATACCGCTGCTCTTATCCGGAAGGACGATTGGTCCACCGCCTTTGGCGCCATGCCGGTGGAACGTTTCAGCAATGAGATGCTGAAAGCTCTGGAACGCAAGTCACCGGAATTATTTTTTCAACAGATGATCTCGTTCAACGTGGGGGCCGAATTTCTCCCGGAAATATTCCGGATGCCGTCCATCCCCGCCGGTCCCCTCCAGCACCACCCCGAGGGTGATCTCTTCAGCCATTCAATCCAGGTACTGCAGCGGGTTGCGACAATGAGCGATGACCCGTTGCTCCGGTTTTGCGCTCTCTTTCACGATCTCGGCAAGCTGGCCACCGATCCGGCATGGTATCCAAAACATCATGGTCATGATAACGCCGGATTTGACATGGCAATGAAGTTTTGCGACCGCCTCCGCCTGCCGTCGCCATACCGCAAGGGACTGGCCTGGGTCAGCAGCCTGCATGGCACGGCCAACAAGTGGGATGAGCTGAGGGATTCTTCGAAAATCTCCATGGCAGAAAGGGCAATCAAGGCCGGGATTATCAGGATCCTGCCGCTGGTTGCCGCAGCCGACAAAGCAGGCGGGCTGCCGATGACGGGATGGGACGATGCTGTCCGGGTTGCAGGAATGAGTACGCTGGAGCTGGGGATTGATCGGGAGAAGCTGGAAGCGATGCCGGTCACAACCCGTCCATCATTTATCCTGCAAAAACGGATTGAGGCACTGAGAGCGCGCTTGCCAGCGTGATACACGCTATACGCTAACCACGAATCTGGTTTTGAACTGCCGGGATAATCGACTCCTTTTTCCGATAAACCATTCCCTGGAAAATTGCCACCACATCGCCCGCATCATCGGTGATCATGACCGAATACGAAGCCAGCTTGGCATTCCTTGACTGCTCCCGCGCTTCTGCGTAGAGCGTCCCCTTCAAGGCGGCTTTCACAAAAGAAACGCTGGTGTTGATTCCCATGGCAAGTGTTCCGTGAGAGTTAGAGGCAACGGCAAACGCGAAATCAGCCAGGGTAAAAATGGCACCCCCGTGAACCGTTTTGGCCCCGTTAAAATGGAATGGTTCAATTTTCATGCTGGCCTTCGCCCATCCCGGTCCCACATCAACAAGTTCGATGCCGTTATGACGGGCAAACAGATCCTCGGTTGAAAAAAACTGTTTCATATCTTGCATGGGTACACGTCCTTATCCGGCCTGATCCGCTCGTGGCATTCTGCGGTTAACTACGTACCGTAATACACTTTTCTGCCATAATAGTCCACCCCTGCACATTGCATCCATGGAACCTGGCAGGGCGAACACAGCAGAAGAAAGCCATTGCCGCCATACGAAGCGACATGCTATATTGGCTCATATTGTAACCACGGGGACCACCCCTGTGGTTTTTGTTTTTCGAGAATGCCATGAACTCCACCAAACGCCCTCCGACAAAATACCAACCCAAAGGATTGACGGTCCTTCACGAAGACAAGGACATCATCGTGGTGGAAAAACCATGCGGTCTCTTGACCATGGGCACGGACCGGGACAAATCGAGGACGGTCCATACCATTCTCAACGACTATGTCCGCAAGGGTGATCCCCGCTCCCGAAACCGGATCTACATCGTCCATCGCCTGGACCGCGAAACCTCCGGAATCCTGATCTTTGCCAAGAGCGAAGCGGCCAAGATCTTCCTGCAGGAGCACTGGCAGGAGACCGACAAGCGCTACCTTACAATCGTATATGGCTCTGTCACTCCGAAAGCGGGAACCATCAGCAGTTATCTGGCCGAAAACAGCGCCTTTACGGTTTACTCAACTCCTGACCAGGCGGCCGGGAAGTTGTCCCATACGGAATATACAGTACTGAAAGAGGCCAAAGGGTTCTCGCTGCTGGAAATCCACCTGCTCACCGGCCGCAAACACCAGATACGGGTGCATCTGTCGGAAAAGGGACACCCCGTCGTTGGCGACAAAAAATACGGCAGGGCAAACGACTCTTATGGCACGCTGGCACTCCATGCCAGATCGATCTCGTTCACCCATCCCTTCAACGGCAAACGGCTCACCTTTGAAACCGGCATACCTGACTTTTTTACCCGCCTGATCGGAAAATTAGAAGCACCGGCAGACTGATTCCCATAGGATGGCGAGGCAGGCCATGATCATTTCCGCCAGCAGGCGCACCGACATTCCGGCCTTCCATGCCGAATGGTTCATGAAACGGATACGTGAGGGGTACTTCCACCGGGTCAATCCCTTCAACAGCAAGCAGGTCTCCGGATTCAGCCTGAAACCGGAAGACGTGGACGCCATCTGTTTCTGGAGCAAAAACCCGAGACCACTCATGAAGTATCTGGATGAACTGAATGAGCGGGGTTTTAACTACTACTTCCAGTTTACCCTTAACCCGTACGACAAAACCTTCGAGCCGCACGTTCCGCCGCTGCCGGAACGAATTGAAACCATGGTCGAACTTGCCGGACGCATCGGCCCGGAACGGGTTGTGTGGCGTTACGACCCTGTTATCCTGAGCGGTATTTCGCCTGTTACCTGGCATCTGGATCAGGCGGAACAGATCGCAGGCCGATTGGAGGGCGCAACACGCCGTCTCGTCTTCAGCTTTTACGATTTCTATGGCAAAGGGGAGGGACGCCTGAACAGCGCCCTGACAGGAACCGGCATCACGGTAGCGGATATCACCGCGCCGGGACAGAGCGAGGCGCTTGGCCAGATTGCCCGGGGATTCAAAGCCGTCGCAGACCATCACAATCTGCGGATAGCCACCTGCAGCGAACATGTGGACCTTGCGGCTGAAGGCATACAGCATGGCGCCTGCATCGATGGCGACCTGATCCGGGAGCTGTTTGGAGCCACCATTCATGCAAACAGGGACAAGAACCAGCGAACCGCCTGCAACTGCGTTGAAGCGGCGGACATGGGCACCTATAACAGCTGCAGTCACCACTGCGCCTACTGTTACGCAAACTTCAACGAGGGAGTGATCGAGCGCAACCTCCGGAAGAATCTCCCCGACAGCCCGGCTCTGCTCTTCGAATCCGGCGGTGACATAGAAATCAGGACGAGGAATTACAAGAAATAAACACGGGGAAGGAGAGTGCAAGCCTGCGTTATTCGGGCTTGCACTCATGTTAAGCGAAGTGATCTCCTCTCAAATCGGTTCGTGGAATGACTCCACGCATTCATCACGGCTCCAGGAATCCAGCTCTCCATTCGTAAGTCTGACCTGCACCGTTTCACCCTCCATCGTACACCCAAAGGAATATCCCAAGGTTCCATCTTTCATATTGAGAAGCGGAACATTTTCTTCCCGCTGTTCCGTCCTGTAGCATACCCGTGCATAGCTGTTTGCAGTCATGATACCACCACCCTTTCCATTACCTAGAGGCTTTTGAGGTTACTGAACTCTCCCCACTCCAGATACGTTCTGGGCTCTTCGACAAAGAAATAGATATTTTCGAGCATGGTCAGGTGCTCCCGTTCCTTGTCAGCCAGCGCCTGGCAAACTTTCTTCATCTGCTCGTTTTCAGCCTGATTTTTCAGCTGGTCGAAGAACTCGATCGCTTCCTCTTCTTCGTGTACTACATGCCGGTACGCATCCGGATCATTCCGCAACGATTCAGCCAGATGCCGCGGGTCAATATGCGGGCTGAACACGCAGACGCTTTCGTCAAGCGCATTAAAAGACAATGCTCCGGTTTTGTTCATATCCTCTTTCAACGCAACCAGTTTTTCTCTATGTTCGTCTTCAGCTCCCGCCAACAGGGTAAACAGACGTTTCAACTCATTGTCAGTTGTAGCATCCGCAAGTTGCATGTAGTGAGCACACACTTCCTCTTTCATCTTTATGGTGCATTCCAGAATGTTCATCCTTCTCTCCTTCCAAAGCCTGGCTGAGTTTCTTCAGGCTTATGCCTCCACTGTCATTTATAGTATCATTTTTGTGGCCTCAAGGCATACCAATTCTTTACCAAAAAGATAAACTAGGGATGATTAGAAATAGTGCACCTGATTTTTGCCAAGCGAGTATAATAAAGCCATAAGGAACAGGATTATATCCCGGCAACCAGAACGGAGAGGGGAGGCGTGCCATGAGAGGACGTGAAATCATTGAGGCCCTTGACAAACGAAGAACAGAAGATCACCGTTTCGTTAAATGGTGGAGAAAAGAGGAGGATTTCCTCGATTATGACCTGATCGACCGGTTTGTTGAAAATACCGGGGGCACCGTAGAAATCGGGGGAATCGATCTATTGACCATGGATGACATGTGGAACGAGGTCAAGCGTGTCGGCGGCACCCGCGTAACGCTGCTGCATGATGAAACCGGCGACAGGGTCCAGTGGGTCCACAAAGGGAAAACAGGCGTGCACACTAATGTGTGCACCTTTACACCGGAAACGTTGATGGAGATTTTCGATGTTGAGACAAAAGGCAATCCGGTTGATTAATGGCGTGCCGGGAGCTGCTGAACGGCAGGGTTACCAAAGAAGGAACAGATGAGCGTACCGTACGACCTGATAATACTCGGATCCGGCTCCACTGCTTTCGCTGCCGCCTTGCGCGCAACGGGGTATGGAGCACGGGTTCTGATGTTTGAAAAAAGTGTACTGGGGGGCACGTGCATCAACTGGGGCTGCATACCGAGCAAGACGCTTATACATGCCGCACTTTTTAAACATGAGTCTCATCTGGGCAACAGGATCGGCCTCAACAGCGAAGACGAGAGTCATCGCATCGATGCGGAGCAGCTCTTCGGGCACCGGGAAGCGGTGGTTGCTAAGTTGCGCCAGGAGCGCTATCTTGATGTTCTCGGCGCCATGAAGGGGCTGGAACTGGTCAAAGGGACCGCCCGCTTTATCGATTCCCATTGCGTTGAATGCAACGACCGTCTTTTCCGGTCTGAGCGCATACTTGTCGCCGTGGGAGGCAATCCACGCATTCCGAAGCTGCCGGGTCTGGAGAAATGCTCCTACGATACAAGCCGCAGCGCCCTGCTGCTCAAGAAGTTGCCGGTGTCCCTTGTCATTATCGGTGGCGGGGTGGTCGCCGTTGAGCTTGGCCAGATGTACCACCGGCTGGGGTGCCGGGTAACGATCCTCGAACATGGACCGCGCCTGTTGCCAACTGTCGAAGTTGAGCTTTCGGCCTCACTGGAGACAATTCTCATCAAGGAAGGGATCACGGTAGTTACGAATGTGAACTTTTGTTCTCTGGACAGACTCGGAGAACTGAACGTGGTATACGCCGATGTTGCTGAAAGACGCCATAAATTCACCTGCGAAAAGCTGCTTCTGGCCATCGGCACCGACCCGGCTACTTCAGGAATCGGACTGAGTACAACCGGCGTGGCACTTGATGGCAAAGGGTTCATCATCACGAACCGGCAGATGCGCAGTTCCGTGGCCGGCATCTGGGCCGCCGGTGATGTGGTGGGCAAAATGATGATCGCTACGGTCGGCGCCAGAGAAGGCATTGTTGCGGTAGATGACATGTTCAACCAGGGGTGCGGCTGCGCCATGGATTATCTGGCAGCACCCATGGCAATCTTTACCGACCCGGAAGTGGCCATGGTCGGGCACTCCGAAGAGAGTGCCCGGCAGGCGGGCTTCGATTGCATTGTCAACTGCATACCGGCACGCGCAATTCCCAAGGCGCATGTCACCGGCATGACAGACGGCGTGATCAAGATGATCGCCGACCGGGTCACCGGACGGCTTCTCGGCATTCACCTGGTCTGCCACCGGGGTGCTGACATGATCAATGAGGCGGCACTGGCCCTGCACATGCGGGCGACGGTAAGCGACATGGCAACGACGCTGCATGTGTACCCATCTATCGGTGAAGGGCTCAAACTGTGCGCCCAGGGATTCAGCCGGGACATCAGCCTGCTCTCCTGTTGTGCCGAATAAGAACTGATTTGGAGAACATGATGAAAAGAACGTGTGAAGAAGCCCCCCCGGCGCAGCTACTTCAAGGCATTCGGGAGTTTAACCGCCGGGAGTGGTTCGAATGCCACGAAACGGTGGAAGACCTCTGGATTGGGGCAAGCGGTGAAATACGTGATTTTTATCAGGGCATCATCCAGATTGCCATCGCGCTGCATCATTGGCAAAACGGCAACTTCGGAGGTGCAGTCAGCCTGCTTACGGGTGGTGCGGGGTATTTACGCCGTGTTTCCGATCAATGCCAGTGGGTTGACGTTGCACGGCTGGTTGCCGATTCGGACCGGCTGCACGACGCTCTGAAGGAGCGTGGCAAAGAGCGTATGGAGTCAATTGACCCCGCGCTCATTCCCCTGATAAAGACGGTTTCATCAGTTGACAATTAGACGGCAGCTCCGACCGTTCCGCGCATAGGCCACAATACACCTCGCTCACGCAATACATTCCTCCTGTCGTACTGCAGCTGTTTTTATGGTATAGTGCCGTTTTCAGCGATGGCGCACCCAAGGCTACCGGACGTTATGACCTGATTCAATTTTGCAGGGAACGCTATCATCACGGGAAATTCATGAACAAAGCACACATCCTCCAACTCATAATCGAGCAACTCACCCATGATCTGGCGGTCCAATTCAAAGCGGCCCTGACGGCTCACGAAGCCTCAACCCACGAAGAAAACATTCCGGACAACAAATATGAGACCCTCGCCCTTGAGGCATCCTATGTCGCCCAAGGGCAGGCAAACCGTGCCCAGGAGCTCAAGCGGGCGGTGGAAAGCTACAAACAGCTGACCCTGCAGCAGTTCGACGACAACAGTACCATTCGACTGACCGCGCTGATCACCCTTGCCGGAGACGACGCCATTACCAGGACGGTTTTTATCGGGCCACGGGAAGGTGGCATGAAACTGGTCGATGTCTCGACCGGGACAGAGGTCGTGGTCATCACCCCCGCTTCACCATTAGGAAGAAAACTGATCGGCAAGAGCGTCGGGGACATGGTCACCATCGGTTCCGGCAGCGGCAGTAAAGAGTTTGAAATCATCGAAGTGTGCTGAAGTAAAGCAACGAAAGGAAGGACATCGTGGCACAACCATGGAAAACAATCGAAAGCATTGCCACTGATGAAGGGATACTGGAGTTGCGCCAGCGCGGCGAACGCGACTTTATCATCACCATCGGCCCGCAGGTCCTTATGAACAGCCTGGCCAACCGATCCGAGGTGGTGCTCGGCCAGCTCGGCTGCGGCCACCTGAAGGAGAGTGATTCTCCCCGGGTGCTGGTGGGGGGGCTCGGCATGGGCTTTACGCTCAGGGCGGTTCTTGACACTCTCCCCGCTTCAGCCCAGGTTGTTGTCGCCGAACTGAACCCGATCGTGCTGGAATGGTGCCGGGACCCCCTCGCAGCGCTGACGGACAATGCCGTTGGCGACCCACGGGTTAGCGTTGAAATCGGAGACGTTGCCCAGCGGATCCGCCGCTGTGCCGTAAATGGGGGCGATACACGCTTCGACGCGATCATCCTCGACCTGTACCGCGGGCCTCATGCAAAAACACATCACAGCGACGACCCGCTCTACGGCAGCAGGGCCATAGAAAACATGCGGGCCGCCCTTAAACCGTGCGGAGTTGTGGCCGTATGGGGAGAGCAGTATGACGAGGGGTTCGACAAACGCCTGCGGAGCGCGGGCTTCACGGTAACCACCGAGAGGCCGGGACGGGGCGGCTTGCGCCATGCCGTCTTTATGGCCCACCTGAAACAATCCATCAAGACAGGCAAGCACGCTTCCTGACGGGATGCTTCGCTTTCCGGGGCAGTTCTCCGGCTATCCCCTGCCGAGAAGGGTTTTCAACTTTACCATCTCTTCGGGACAGATGCTCAGGCAATCATGCCCTTCCAGAAAAGCAACCAGTGATGTGAGGAAGGTGCCGAACGAGAGCGGCACCCTGGCCTTGTCGTAATAATACATGCCGTTATTGTACAGCACATTGAGAGCAAAACCGGTGTTGGGGGACTCAAGCTCGACAAGCCCCTTGACCAAC
>JBAYTT010000090.1:0-14682 GCA_041675485.1 Pelobacteraceae bacterium
GCCTGGAAGCTTTTCGCCGCTCTTATCTGCGGCAACAGCGTCATCCTCAAGCCATCCTCGGAAACCCCGGCCTGCGCAGCGGCCCTGGTGGCCATCCTGGAAGAGGCGGGCATCCCCCCCGGCGTGGTCAATTTCATCACTGGGCCGGGCCAGGAGGTTGGAGAATACCTGCTCTCCCATCCGGACGTGGACGCCGCATCGTTTACCGGTTCCTGCGCGGCCGGAGAATATCTGGAGCGGCTGCTGGCCTCCCTGCACCGCCCCCTGGCCCTGGAGATGGGAGGGAAAAACGCCATCATCGTCATGGACGACGCCGATCTGGAACTGGCGCTGGAAGGAGCGGTCTGGGGGGGCTTCGGCACGAGCGGCCAGCGCTGCACCGCCGCCAGCAGGCTCATCGTACATGAAAAGGTGTACGGCCGCTTTGTAGATCTCCTGGTCAAAAGGGCCGAACGGTTGCGGCTCGGCGACGGCCTGAAGGACGGAATCCAGATGGGACCGCTGATCAATGAGGCCCAGGGGCAAAAGGTCCTCGATTACATCGCAATCGGCACACAGGAGGGGGCGCGCCTCATGACCGGCGGCTTGAGACTCGCAAACGGCCCGCTGGCCCATGGCTTCTTTATCGCCCCCACCGTCTTCAGCAACGTCACCCCGGCCATGCGCATCGCCCGGGAAGAGATTTTCGGGCCGGTGGTAAGCGTGATTTCCTGTGCGTCGCTGGACGAGGCCATTACCATTGCCAACGACGTCCCATTCGGCCTCTCTGCGTCCATCTACAGTCGCGATGTCAACAGGACCGCCCAGGCTGAGCGGGATCTGGCCAGCGGCATCGTCTATGTCAACGCCTCGACGATCGGGGCCGAGGTCCAGCTCCCCTTCGGCGGCTGGCGGCATTCCGGTTCAGGCCATCCGGAGGCGGGAGGCCGGGGAGGCGCCATCGACTTTTTCAGCCGGGTCAAGGTGATCTACCGCGACTATAGCGGCAGGCTGCAAAAAGCCCAGATCGATAAATAAAGTCCCCTCCCCCTTGACGGGGGAGGGTTAGGGTGGGGGTGAAGGCGCCATTATTCCAGCTATTGCAGCTTCACCCACCCCTCAATCCCCTCCCGTCAAGGGAGGGGAGGCAAAATCCAAGACAGGGAATCAGGGGGATGACCAATGTTCAAAGGAATCGACTACTACGACATTGAAGCGGAACTGAGCCCGGAATCCCGCCTGGTACGCGACACGTCCCGGGCCTTCGTGGAGCGGGAGTTCCTCCCCACCATCCGCGAGCACTACCGGGCCGGCACCTTTCCGCTGGATCTGGTACCGCGCATGGGGGCGCTGGGGATGTTCGGCGCCAACCTCTCCGGCTACGGCCTGCCAGCCATCGACAACATCTCATACGGGCTCCTGATGCAGGAACTGGAGCGGGGAGATTCGGGGTTACGGAGCTTCGCCTCGGTCCAGGGAGCCCTGGTCATGTACCCGATCCTTACCTTCGGTTCTGAGGCCCAGAAGGAGCGCTGGTTGCCGCTTCTTGCCAGCGGACGGGCCATCGGCTGCTTCGGCCTGACCGAACCCGACCACGGTTCGGACCCGGCCGGGATGACCACCCGGGCGATAAAACAGGGGAACAACTATCTGCTCTCCGGGGTTAAGATGTGGATCACCAACGGTGCCGTCGCGGACCTTGCCCTGGTCTGGGCCAAACTGAACGGTGAGATCCGCGGCTTCCTGGTGGAACGGGGCACCCCCGGCTTCAGCGCCAACGAGATCGTCGGCAAACTTTCCTTGCGCGCCTCGATCACCGCCGAACTGGTGCTGGACGAAGCAGTGGTTCCCGAAGAGAACCTCCTGCCGGCAGCCAGCGGGCTGAAGAGTGCCCTGAAATGCCTCAACCAGGCCCGCTACGGCATCGCCTGGGGAGCTCTCGGCGCGGCCATGGCCTGCTTCGACGAGGTACTGGCCTACTCAGCGGAGCGGAAACTCTTCGGCAGACCGCTCGCTTCATTCCAGCTGACCCAGGCCAAGCTTGCCGACATGCTGACCGGGATTACCATGGGACAGCTTCTGGCGCTGCAACTGGGGCGCCTCAAGGACGGCGGGAGGATGCGCCCCGAGCAGGTGAGCCTCGCCAAACGGAACAACGTGCGCATGGCCCTGGAAGTGGCCCGGACCGCCCGGGGCATACTGGGAGCCAACGGCATCAGCGACGAATACCAGTGCATGCGGCACATGTGCAACCTGGAGTCGGTCGATACCTACGAGGGAACCTACGAGATCCACACCCTCGCCCTGGGGAGGGATCTGACCGGTATCGACGCCATCTCCTGATGCAACTACCCCTCAGGGGCTTGGATGATTTGGACAGACAAATGAATAGGGAGATTTACCATGAACAGCGACATTATCGAACGGAGCAATCGGGTCTTCACCCCCGCCTTCCACTTCTACCACAAGATCGCCATTGAAAAGGGCGTGGGGTGCAGCGTAACCGACGTGGAGGGGAAAAGCTATCTGGACTGCGCCTCCGGACTCGGGGCCCTGAATATCGGCCACAACCATCCCCGGGTCATGGCAGCGGTCACCCGGCAGCTGCCCCTCTTCGGCCATACCGGCGGGATCTACTACAACGAAACCACGGTTGCGGCGGCGGAGCTCTTGACCTCGATCACCCCGCCGGGTCTCGACCGGCTTTTCTTCAGCAACTCCGGAGCCGAGGCGGTGGAAGGAGCCATCAAGCTGGCTCGCTACGTCACCGGCCGCCAGGGGATCATCGCGTTCGGCGGGGCCTTTCATGGCCGCACCCTGGGCGCCCTCTCGCTGACCTCCAGCAACGCCCGCTACCGGGAGCGGTATGCCCCCCTGCTGCCATCGATCTACCATGCCCCCTACCCTGTCTGCCGCCACTGCCCGTTCGGCTGCCCGGCCGAAGGATGCGACCTGGGTTGCCTCGCCTATCTGGAGGAGATGCTGCGCCGCTACGTTTCGCCACAAGAGGTGGCGGCAATCATCATTGAACCGGTCCTGGGTGAGGGCGGCTACGTCCCGGCCCCGGCCCGCTTCCTGAACGGGCTGCGCAGGCTGTGCGACCAACACGGCATCCTGCTGATCTTCGACGAGGTCCAGTCGGGAATGGGACGATGCGGAGAGTGGTTCGCCGCTCAACTGTACGGAGTTACCCCCGACATCCTGACGGTGGCCAAGGGGATCGCCTCGGGCTTCCCGCTCTCTGCTGTGGTATCCCGCGGCGAACTGATGGACCAATGGCCGACCTGGGCCCATGGCACCACCTTCGGCGGCAACCCGGTTTCCTGCGCGGCAGCCATCGCCACCATCGAGGCCATCCGCGAAGACGGCCTGCTGGCTCGCTGCCGGGAACTGGGATCGGCAACGCTCGATCGGCTGCGGGCCTTTCAGGCACATCACCCGCTGGTGGGCGATGTGCGCGGCAGAGGACTCATGATCGGAGTGGAGTTGACCGGAGCCGACGGCACACCGG
Source organism: Pelobacteraceae bacterium (assembly GCA_041675485.1). Classification (GTDB taxonomy): domain Bacteria; phylum Desulfobacterota; class Desulfuromonadia; order Geobacterales; family Pseudopelobacteraceae; genus JACRCG01. The sequence goes on from JBAYTT010000090.1 coordinate 3,491, forward strand.
ACGGCACGGCCTGCGGAAAGGTACTGGAAGCATGCCTGCAGCAGGGGTTGATCGTCATCAACTGCGGCCCGGAACGCAACATCATCCGGCTGATCCCGCCGCTCACCATCAGCGCCGCGGAACTGGGACAGGCACTGGATATCCTGGAACGGGCGATCGATGCAGCCGGAAAGGGTTAGCAGGCGGAAGAGCGGTTATTCATACAATCATTTCGAATGTATGGGGGAGTATCCCTCCCTCATACCATGTACACCGGAAAGCCCGTTTTTGACGGGCTTTCCGCATGTCGGAATAAGAACGCGCGAGCGATCAGCGCTTGACCGGAAAACCACACTTGTGACAGAGTAAAAAAATATACCTGCGAACCTCACCCCTATTTCAGTCGGAGTATTAACAAAAGGAATAGCAATGCCAATAGCTTCCCATTACACAGCACCATCAAAAAGTGATGAAATAATTGCCTCTGTCGGCGACGGCATAACGGTGCATGACATGGATTTCCGTATCATTTACCAGAATCAGGTGATGAAGAATATCTTCGGCGACTGTATCGGGAAAATCTGCCACGAGGCATATAACCAGATTGGCGATGTATGCCCGGAGTGTCCGGTGGCAACATGCTTTTCAACCGGCGACGTTCACACCGTGGAGCGGATTGTCACGATAGCTGAAAAGTCCTTTGTTTTCGAAACCTGCGCTTCTCCGGTCCGCGACAAGAACGGCGTCATTGTAGCCGCGGTGGAGGTGGTTCGTAACGCGACCGAACGCAAGGAGGCAGAAGAGAACATCAATAAATTGAAAAACCTGTACGATGCCTTGAGCCGCACGAACAAGGCTATTCTGCACAGCACGCACAGGGATTTTCTCTTTCGGGAAATCTGCCAGATTGCCGTGGAGTACGGTCAATTGTCCCTTGCCGTAATCGGAACAATCGACCCTGCAGCAGGCTCTGTCACTCCTGTTGCACATTACGGCAAAGCGGCAAACTATCTGGATACTCTTACGGTTTCCACCGACATTCATCGCGAAGAAGGGCGCGGCCCCACCGGAGTGGCAATTCGAGAGGGTGTACCGTATGTGTGCAACGATTTCCACGGCGACCCGGCCACAGGACTATGGCGAACCACTGCCCTGAAATACGGCATCAATTCTTCAGCAGCTTTTCCCATTATATTCAAAGGAGAGAGCGTAGCAGTACTCAAGGTCTATTCCGACCGGAAAGGCTTCTTCGACAAGGACAGCGTCGATCTCTTTCAGGAGATGGTTGACAATGTAAGCTTTGCCATAAATAGCTTTTCACGCGAAGAACGGCGCAGACAGGCGGAAGTCGCGCTACAGGAGAGCGAGGAACGTCTGAAACTTGTTCTGGAAGGCAGCAATGACGGCTATTGGGATTGGGATATCGAATCCGGTGCTGTTAATATCAGCCCCCGTTTTACCGAGATGATCGGCTGCAAATCAACTGAAACCGCATTCAGCATTTCTGAAATCATGGACCTGGTTCATCCTGACGACAGGCCGAGGATGCGGGGTGTCGTGTATGACCAGCTATCCAGAACATCAACCGCCTTTGAAGTTGAACTCCGTATGGTTATCAATCCGGAAGAGCATAATTGGTTTCTCTTTCGGGGGAAGGTAGTGTCCAGGGACGAAAACGGCATGCCGTCACGAGTGTCGGGCGTTGCCAGCAACATAACGGTTAAAAAGCGTCAGGAGGAAGATCTTCAATATTTGAGTACCCACGACACATTGACCGGACTTTTCAATCGAGGCTATTTTGATGCGGAAATGGTCAGGATGGCAAACAGCCGGAGGTATCCGTTAAGCATCGTGCTGGCCGATGTTGACGGCCTGAAACTTGTTAACGACAAATTCGGTCATGCCGAAGGGGACCGTCTCATTAAACAGGCGGCTCAGGCGTTCCGGCAGGCTTTCCGGGGTGAAGACGTTATAGCTCGTGTCGGGGGAGATGAATTTGCGGTGATTCTTCAGAATGCCGATGCCACCGCAGTAAAAGAAGCCATAAAACGGGTACGTACCTGCCAAACCCTCATCAATGAAGTTAACAGCGAGTATGCATTGAGCATATCATTGGGTTCAGCTACCGCCGAAAGTTGTGAGCAGCTTAGTGAAACGTTCAAGCTGGCGGATTCCCGCATGTATTACTATAAGAATCGGCGGAAACAAAAGGACACGAATTCTTTGCAAACGAGTTGACAGCAGATTAAATGAGACCAAAACAACGCCCTCGGGTCTTCTCGTGAGGTGAATTGCGTTTCAGGATTACCTTCGTGCGTGCCATGTCACCTGAATTGTTGCGGCTGACGGATTGACGATCCGGCAGAGTTCTGAAGCACAGACCCCGGCGATCCAGATCAAATCATCTCCGCAAAAGAGGAGCGGAATCCGCCGCCGTTCCGAGAGCGGGATTTTCCGGTCGATAAAGATATCCTTGACCTTTTTTCTACCGGCCATGCCGAACGGCGTCATGCGATCACCGGGGCGGAAGGTGCGGACCAGCCAGGGGAACGGAATCCTGCCGGGGTCGAAACAGACACTGTCGGCATCTGTCGGGAATGCAACCATGCTGGTTGTTGCCACGGCGAGATACCCGCCATCCGGGAGCTGATACCGGCCCGGTTCCGTTATCAGCAGTTCGAAGCCGGTTTCGACCGCTGCCCCTCCCGTCACCATTAATGACAGGCGCTCATATTCTCTCACCGCCTTTACACCGTGAGGGAGTGCAATGCTCGTATTGGGACGGTCGGAATCAATCAACTCACAGAGTGCCTCGATATGCCGCTGACTCACACCCTCCAGAGAGCCGGTCAACTGCCTGAATGCGTGGCGCAAGACTCTTCGCCGCAGGGCGGGGTTGAGCGCGTAAAGCTGCCCGACACGACAGTCAATCCTCCCCTCCCCCATCAGGCATGACGCGGCAAAAGCCTGTTCGGTCAGTTCGCACAGCAAGGCTTCATCACCGCCAAGAACTGCCGCTGTTGCCGCAAGGCAGGAGCGGACAGCGGGATTGTACGTTTCCAGGAGCGGCAGCAACTGATGACGAATGCGGTTGCGCAGGAACGTTGTGTCACTGTTGCTCGCATCCTCGCGCCATTCCAGCCCACGCGCGCCAAGATACTGCTCAATTTCCGAACGGGAAATATCCAGCAGCGGCCGCACATAGCCACGCTCATTACGAGGCGCCATCCCCGACAATCCGGTCATGCCCGATCCACGCAGCAGACGCATCAGTACGGTTTCAGCCTGGTCGTCAGCGTGGTGGGCAAGCGCTACCGCCGCCGCTCCATACCCGCTTCTGATCTCGTCCAGGAACCGTATCCGGGCCTGACGCCCGGCATCCTCCAGATTCAAGCGGCTGTTCGCTGCCAGTCCCTTGACATCGATACGCCGAGATTCGAACGGGATCGCGTAGCGGACTGCCAACGCCCGGCAGAATTCTTCGTCCGCGTCGGATTCAACACCACGCAGGGAATGGTTCAGATGGGCGGCGACCAGGTGAAGCGTGTAGCCGGGAAGCCGGGAGAGCAGATCAAGCAGGGCGGATGAGTCCGCCCCTCCGGAAAGCGCAACGATCAGGGTATCACCCGGGTTGAAGAGCCGTTGCCGGCGAACGGCTCGTGCTACGCGGGACAGGAGTGCCGTTTCAGAGAAAATCATGGGTTGAATGGTGACGAACCGGTAGAGGGATAATCGTGGAAATCTAAGGAAATCACTGCTTCGTTCCAAACAGCATGTTCAGTACAAAGCTGAAAATACTGAAGAGCAGTGCGGCGATAAACGCCGAGCCGAAACCGGTGACGTGGAATCCCGGCACCAGTTGCGCTGCCAGATAAAATATCACACCATTGATCACGAAGGTAAAAAGGCCCAGCGTCATCACGGTGACCGGCAGGGTCAGCAGGACAATGATCGGTTTCAGAAACACGTTCAACAGGCCGATTACCAGCGTCGCCAGGAGCAGGTGCTGAAAGCGGTCGATCTGGATTCCGGGAATCAGCTTCATGACGAAAAAGAGGGCAAAGGAATTGAGCGCCCATTTGAGTACAAGTTTTGTCACAACTCCTCCAATCTAACCCTTAAAAACAGGATACGTGCATTAACGATGTATTTTCTACCGGAAATGCAGAAAATACCATCTAACTTACTAAAGCCAGCGTTTCTTTCTGAAATATGCCACCATAAGCAGCGCCAGAGCGACCATAAAGCCCCAGAGCACGAAATAGCCGTTCTTCCACTCCAGTTCCGGAAAGTGTTTGAAGTTCATGCCGTAAACCCCTACCAGAAAGGTCAGCGGCATGAAGATTGTGCCGATCACGGTCAGAAACTTCATCACTTCGTTGGTGCGGTTGCTGATGCTGGAGAGGTAAAGATCGAGCATGCCGGAGAGCAGGTCGCGATAGGTCTCGACCGTGTCTATCACCTGTACGGTATGATCATAGACATCACGGAAATAGATACGGGTAGAATCATGCAGCAAGGGGCTGTCACCACGTTCCAGGAAGGAAATCGCTTCGCGCAACGGCCATACGGTCTTGCGCAGGTAGATAATCTCTTTTTTCATGCCATTGATCCGGTGAAGAGCCATCTGGTCAGGTGTAAGGGTCAATTCTTCTTCAACATCGACAATCCGCTCGCCAAACCCTTCAAGAATGCTGAAATAGCCGTCAACGATGGCGTCGATCAGGGAATAGGCCAGATAATCCGCCCCCATGCCGCGAATTTTTCCCTTGCCGTTCCGGATCCGGTCGCGGACCGAGTCAAAGGCATCACCCTCGATCCCCTCCTGAAAGGTGAACAGGTAGTCCGGACCGAGAATGATACTGAGCTGCTCCGAAGTGAAATCGCCATCTTCAGCAGGATGCAGCATCTTCAGCACGATAAAGAGATAGTCGCCATAATCCTCGATCTTGGGGCGTTGCACGGTATTGACGATATCTTCAAGCACCAGCGGGTGAAACGTATGCTTCTCACCCAGGGCACGAATCAATTCGACGTCATGCACCCCTTCCACATCAACCCACAGGACGGCGCTGTCGCAGGGGTTTTCCAGGTACTGGTCAACCTGCTTGAACTGATGCTCCTCGACCCCCTCCGGTGAATAACCTATAACGGAAATCTGGACCGCTTTATTCGATTCATCCCCGATATGCACCAGCGTGCCGGGAGGAAGACCGCTCTTGACGGAACGTTTTTTATGAAAGCGGGAAGAGGCGCGCATGGTAGAGTTTTTCTGGTTCATTGTTTGTCCTGTAACACTCACTTCTTCGCAGATCGGGTGAACGGCTGGGCGGTGAGCGGGCTCACCGCTCCACTGGCCTTGTTATACCTTCGGCACTTAGTGCAATGGATACCGCATTCTGCGGAAGGTCCTGCTGCCCAACATACTCGAACCATTGATTCAGGAACTTATGAAAATCGTCGGGTGTTACACACGCGAACCTGTAACAAACTACGCTACCGCAGGTCTTGCAACGTTTTTCTGCTACGAAAACAATTTCAGAAATCTGGCCTTGTGATCCGCAAATATACAGATTGCCATGAGACAAAGCATTCCGAAGTATTGCTAAGATTTGCGATGCAGGCGTATTTTGTGTCGGCTCACTTCGAGCTGCGAAATTTGGCCACAAATCAGGGCGACCGGATACAGTATCTGATTCACCAATTTTCCACGATGCCGGTGCCTTGGGCCAAAATGGTCCGCCGAGAAATGGCTTACCTAAGATAGATATTAGGGTTGAGACTACTTCATTGTACTGTTGTGGGTCTCCGGTGGGATGGTTGTCACTTCTTAGGCGCTCAAATGGTATAACAAAGGCAGCAGCGGCAGCCATGAGTAGTAACGTCACTTCTCTATCGCAATCCAGCGCCTGAGGGAATGCGAATTTGAGGACGTCACTACAGCGGTTTGGAAAATCTTTTATAAAATCACGAAATTCAGACATTACTCACCTCGAATGCAAGAGAAGTCCAGATCATCCCAACGCAGGTTATTTAACCTAATCAATTAAAGACCTGAATTGTCTAGTTTTTTGAAGGTTTCAAAACATTTATTGGCATTACTGAAGTAGTAGTAAACATCGTAATATGCTCTACTGGGGCTTAATGCATACGCTTGTAATTTTATTTTATACAAATTATCAATTAACTCATATTCGTCTTCTTCCTCCTCAGGAATATACCAATATGCGCTTAACTCACGCTCTTTTTGAAGCAAGGACATCATCCATTCATTAGAGGCTCTCCAAATGCTTCCTTCTTTTAGCTCGTTGGTGCTTTCATTTGCACCGTACTTACTGATTAATGCCGCTTCTACCTTGCTGAATTTGTGCAATACGTCTTCACCATAAGCACCTGTGTTTATTTTTTTACTTACGGCTCTGATGCCACACAATCCATCTGTAGGTGATACATAAAGTTGATAGGATTCAATATCATTGTAAGGTTTTGGAACTTTATTTGTTCTATATGTGTACGCGTTATTAATTCTTTCCAATTTTGTTATTTTTGAGAGCTGTTTTAACGTCATTCCTTGTTCAAGGCCAAAAGGCCCCGCAAAGGCTACATCGCAATTTAAAACGATTGCTGCAATAACCAGTATCTTTTTGAGCATGAATTTCCTCTTTTCTGGGCAATTTCTACTCACGAAGAGCAGTTTCAGATTTTTTGGTTTATTTTATGGGTTTTATGGGTTGTATAACTCGTCAATCACCGGTTAGAACCGGGTTTATACATCTATATGCAAGCTTATATCGCTACAAACAAGCCTGCTTTGCCTCATCAGTGGAGGTTTCTACTACTATAAATTATTCAGTTTTGTCGCGGCAATTCAACCATACCCTCAAGCCAAAGCTGCCGCTCACAAATCACACCCTATACCCCTTCGGCCCTTCCTTCACTACGTTCAGTTCGTAGGCTGCGTTGAACAGTGTCATCGTGAAACGCAACGCATCCAATGTTCTCTCCCGCAAAAAGTCGCGTTGAAAAGCACAACGCGACCTACCACTGCTTATTCAGCTAGTTGGACGTTGCAACCTTCCCGTTTATCCATAATTCAGATTCGCTAAGATCGACGTTGTCATTCCAAACTACTCCATAGCCTGTTTGATCTACATGAACATTTTTTAAAAAAGCGTCGTCTTTAAGCGGGTAGAAAGAGGATTCATTGAGGAGAGGAGCGCAGTCATAAACTCTTGTGTCTCCTGTAGTGAATGTAACGAAGAGCTGCTTTCCTGAAAGAGGCGTCACAGATTTTACTTTTGGGTAAGTTGCCATGGCAATATCACTCCAATCCGGGAAGTTGCATGAATTGTTGTGTCTTCCACATTTCCAGCAACTCGCCTTGGTAGACCGGTATTTTCATGTTTTCCGGCTTGAAATAAAAACTGCCTTGTTCTGCCGTTGAAAAATCATATTCTTTTTTCATTTGGGCCTCCTTGCGAAAGGATATCTTACTATACGAAATCACTCAAGCGGGGAGCTCAGTTCATAGTTCACAGCAACATTATAACATCTCGCATGGGTGAGAATGGACGAGTTGCATGATTGATAAATTCATTATATCCGTCAATAAAGGAGATCACTTCATCAGCATCAGGAAGATCAACCCGGTCATAGCGGCGCAGTTCCCGGCAATCCCTCGTCAATGATTCAGGATCCGTTCCGAGCAACATATTGCAATTCTTACTGTTCGCCAAGATTTTCATATTTTTCCTGCAACCATGCAAAATCAACCTGCATTCCGAAAAGATTGAAATACCCTTCTATCCTCTTCCAGTCCAGATTTGCTCTAAAAATATTCATCAAAGCCTCAATATCAGCCATATCCAACGGTGTACGGGTTGAATCATTATTGATAGCCTGGATCTTAAGGCCGATCAGATCTTCCGGTTGTATAACTGGAATGGACAGTTCACCGTTAAAGATTTCTTTTAGCACAACACGGTCCAACATAGACAAGGATGCAGGCCGGAACGCATGCAGAAAATCAAGTTTCCCCTGCCTTTTGTCGTCTGAGACAAACTGGGAGACATTTTCCGAGGCATGAATACACTTATAGCCCATCCCTTCGACAATTCGCCTTACCTTCTTCATGTCATTGTTGTTGACCAGAAAATCGATATCAACCGTAGCCCGTTGATACCCCCACAAACTGACAGCAAAACCGCCAATCAAGGCATAGCTGACATGTTCTTGTTCAAGATGCTCCAGAAGAATAGTTGTGACGGCCTTAAAGTCCATACGCGTCTGCCCCGATAAAAAAAAATTACTTCATCTGTACTTGCATGGAAACGAGAGAATCACACCCTATACCCCTTCGGCCCTTCCTTCACTACGCTCAGTTCCGCCAAATCCCGCTCGAAAACATCCCACAGGCTGATCACCAACCCCGGAAGCGATACAAGGGGCAATTCCTCGTACCACGGGAAAATATCCGCCCGTCCGTATTTACCTTCCACCAGGCGATAGCGTTCTACCAAATCGCCCACCGGGTCTACCAGCAGATATTCGGGCACGCCGAAGCGCTCGTACAGTTCAAGCTTCAACTTTTTGTCCATGAAAGAATTGGATGGTGAGATTACTTCGATGACCATGTCAGGTACGCCCTGGATGTTGGCATCGGTAATCTTGCTTCTGTTACAGACTACAAGCACATCGGGCTGCACGATATTGAAGTCGTCAAAAACAACGTCCGTGGGGGCAATGAAGGGAATACACGGTTTCCCCGCAAGCGCATTCCCAATGATACGGTAGAAATTGCCGGTAATCTTCTGATGTCTGATGTTCGGAGCGGCTGTCATGCAGTAGGCATGGCCATTGATGATCTGCCAGCGCTCATCCTCCGGCCACTCCTTGTATTCGTTCCAGGAAAAAAGATGTGACGAATTTTCTGCGGGTATAACCATGACATCCGCCTCCTTCTTACACTTAAACGCTCCAGCACCCTTCTCGTTCAAATACCCAGGATCTCTGACATATGCAGCAGGTCTTCGTTCAGCCTCTTCTGTCCGCCATTAACCACCATCTCAAGCAGCGTGGTCGTAAGCGAGTTGGCCGACAGCCCCACCATGACACCTTTTGTGCCGGAAAGCAGAAGCTCCACCGATTTGATGCCGAAACGGCTCGCCAGCAGGCGGTCAAACACCGATGGCGCCCCCCCGCGTTGGTAGTGCCCCAGCACGGTTACGCGGGTTTCAAAGCCGATGGCATTTTTGATGCCGTCCGCCACTTCCTGGGCATGTCCGGCCCCCTCAGCCATAATGATCAGCGCGTTCGTCCGCCCTTCATCGTAGCGTTGCCGCAGTTGACGGCACATGAGGTTAAGGTCCAGCTCAACCTCCGGCACAATGGCAAATTCGGCGCCGGAAGCGATGGCGGCGGTCGAAGCCAGGTAGCCGGAATTGCGCCCCATAACCTCGACAATAAAGGCCCGGTCATGGGAACTGGCGGTATCCTTGATGCAGTCCACGGCATAAATGATGTTGTTGAGCGCGGTATCAACCCCCAGCGCCATGTCGGTATAGGCGATGTCGTTATCGATGCTGGCAGGGATGCCGATTACCGGAAAGCCCATCTTGTCCAGTGCCAGTGCGCCGCTCAACGAGCCATCACCGCCGATCACGATCAGTCCCTCAACCTTTTCCTTGAGCAGATTGTCCAGTGCCTTTTTGCGCCCCTCTTCGGTGCGGAACTCCGTTGAGCGGGCCGACTGCAGAAATGTCCCGCCCCGCTGCATCGTCCCCGATACAGCCTGAGAATTGAGGACAATGAAATCGTTTTTGAGGAGACCGGCATACCCTTTACGGTACCCGATCATCTCTACGCCGTTCGCGATTGCGGTTCGAGCAGCCGCGCGAATGGTGGCATTCATGCCGGAGCAGTCACCGCCGCTGGTCAAAATTGCAAGTCGTTTCATGGTAAAACCTCCACGCATTTAAATAATGTCATTTTTTCGGAAAAATCTTTGTCAGTGCAGCGCTGCGAAAATCAAAAATCTTCTTGAGGCGCGGCGCCACGAACAAGCGGTTGACCAGTCCGGCCAGTTGCTCGTGGTGAAGCAGGTAATGAACCAGATCATATACTTCGACGCCCCCCTCAACTTCGCGAAAGTGATGCTGATGGTGCCAGAAACGATACGGACCAAACCGTTGCTCGTCAACAAAGAAGTTGGGGCGATCGACATGGGTGATTTCGGTTGTCCAGTCAACGGTAACCCTCAATAACGGTCGTACGGTGTAGGTGATGATCTGTCCGGCATATATGCCGCTTTGCTGTGGTGATGTGATGCGAAAGTCCATGCCGGGGGGCGTGATCTTCACCAGATTGGCCGGAGTGGAAAAAAACTTCCAGGCCGTTTCAAGAGTAATCGGCAGGATCTGGGTACGTTCAAGGGTAAACGGTTTCATGATGGCTTTTCCTTCCTGTTTTTCAACCACTCCATCCGCTCAACTATGCTCTTCTCATAGCCATGCCCCTTCGGTTCATAAAACTTTCGTCCGGCCAGCTTCTCCGGCAGGCACTCCTGCCCGGCATAGCCGTCTTCATAATCATGGGCATACTGGTATCCCTTGCCATATCCCTGCTCTTTCATCAGTTTCGTCGGAGCATTACGGATATGGAGCGGAACCGGCAGGGCTCCGCTTTTCCGGACTTCGGCCAGGGCGGAATTGATCCCGGCATACGAGGCGTTTGATTTCGGGGCGGTGGCCAGATAGGTGACCGCCTGCCCTAATATGATGCGCCCTTCCGGCAGACCGATCACCTGGAAGGCCTGCAGAGCCGAAACGGCAACCTGCAGCGCACGCGGGTCGGCGTTGCCGATATCTTCCGAAGCCAGGATGATCATGCGCCGCAGGATAAAGATCGGATCTTCTCCCGCTTCCAGCATGCGGGCCAGCCAATAGAGAGCCGCATCAGGGGCGCTGCCGCGCAGGGACTTGATAAAGGCGGAGATGACGTTGTAATGCTCCTCCCCCCCCTTGTCATAGAGCAGGGCCTTTTTCTGGAGCGCCTCCTGAACGGTTTCAAGGGTTATACTTCCACCATCTTCCTGGTTGCTGAGCGGAGTCGAAGCAAGCCCTGCGGCAACTTCCAGCGTATTCAGCGCGGTCCGGGCATCTCCGTCAGCCTGGGAGGCCAGAAACTCCAGCGCCTCATCGGATACCGTGAGGGCA
>JBAYTT010000091.1:0-14534 GCA_041675485.1 Pelobacteraceae bacterium
ACTTTCACCTTGATAATTCCGGAGCGTATCTATGAAAAGGTTCTTGTAGTCGAGGATAACCCGGACAACCTGCGGCTCATCACGTATGCGCTGCATCGCTCCGGCTATGAAGTAATTTCCGCGGAAAACGGGTGCACGGGTGTAGAACTGGCCATTTCCGAGCGCCCGAACCTGGCCTTCATTATCATGGACATCAACCTGCCCGATATTGACGGCCTGGAAGCCACCAGGCGCATCCGCAAGAGCGGGGCGAACGGATCCATTCCGATCATTGCCATCACCTCCTATGCCATGGCCGGGGACATGGACACGGTACTGGCAGCCGGATGCTCCGGCTATTTTGAAAAGCCGATCGACCCGTTGACCATCATGGACAAGATTCACTCCCTGCTCGGCTGGAGCGGGAGCGAGGAACATCGGTGAACATCCTGATCGTAGAAGACAGTGTCAGCGCCAGGAAACTGCTGCGCATCACATTCGAGCACTTCGGCGGTACGGTCTTCGAGGCGCAGGACGGGGAGGAAGGGCTTGCGTTGGCTGCGCGCCATAAGCCGGATATCATCATATCGGACGCGCTTATGCCGCGCATGGACGGATTCCAGCTGCTGCGGGCGCTCAAAGCCGATCCCGGGCTGAGATCAATCCCTTTCATTTTCTACTCATCCACCTACACCGGCGACAAGGAGTCGGAACTGGCCCTTTCACTCGGAGCGGAGGCCTTTGTTCCCAAACCGACTGAACCCGCCGAGCTCTGGGAAAAGACCTGCGCCATCATGAAGGAATGGGAAGCACGTCAGGGAAGACCGGCCCACCCGGCAATAGATGAAAGTGATGAGCAGTACCTGCGCGAATACAGCCGGATTGTGGCGAGCAAGCTGGAAGAAAAGGTCCATGAGCTGGAAGAGGCGCTCTTCCTGAGGATCAAGGCCGAAGACGAACTGCGGCGCCTGAACACGGAACTGGAGGTCAGGGTTGCCCAGGAGGTTGAGAAAAATCGCGAAAAAGACCACATTATGGCGCATCAGGGCCGTCTCGCGGCCATGGGAGAGATGCTCAGCAATATTTCCCATCAATGGCGGCAACCACTGAACAATGTTTCGCTTATTGTGCAAAATCTTCAGATGGAATTTGTGAGCGGCGTGCTCAATGCGGATTCATGCCGCGGCTACGTGGCAGAGTGCATGAAAGCACTGACGTATATGTCCCGCACAATCGACAATTTCCGGGCATTTTATCATCCCGATCAGGTTCGCCAATTGTTTGCGCTACGTCCGGCGATTGCGGACACGATTTCGCTGGTCAGGGATGAGCTGGAGTCCCATGGCATCGTCGTTGAGACCGAGAATGGGCATGACTCATACATAAACGGGTATAAGAATGAATTCTCGCAGGTGCTCCTGAACCTCATCGTCAATGCAAAAGAAGCGCTGCTGTTACGGCAACCGGCGACGCCAACCGTGAAGATCGTCTCTTCTCAAAAAGGAGAATCGGCACTGGTAACGGTCACGGACAATGGAGGAGGCATTCCTCCGGAGCTCATGGACAAGATTTTCGACCCGTACTTTACCACCAAGTTCATGTCCCAGGGAACAGGAGTAGGGCTGTATATGTCCAAGATGATCATTGAGAAACATATGGGCGGAAGGATCTCGGCTGCCAACAATGCGGGCGGTGCGGAAGTAACCATCGAGCTCCCGCTTGAGCATGAACGTCCTGTGGCACTGTGAGGAACCATGGAACTCTCTTTCGAACAGGGCAAGGTGCAGCAATGAACGTGTTAATCGTCGAAGATACCGCCAGCTCCAGGAAACTTTTGCGGATCACCCTGGAGCACTACGGATGCACGGTTTTTGAGGCGCAGGACGGGCTGGAAGGGCTCGATCTGGCCACTCAACATAAGCCGGACATTATCATTTCGGATGCGCTTATGCCCAGAATGGACGGATTTCAGCTGCTTCGGGCGCTCAAGGTCGATCCTGCGCTCAAATCGATTCCATTTATTTTCTACTCTTCCACCTACACCGGCGAGAAGGAAGCGGAATTGGCGCGCACGCTCGGAGCGGACGCCTTTGTCGCCAAGCCGACCGAACCGGAAGAACTCTGGAAAATGACCTGTACGATCATGAGCGAGTGGGAAGCACGGCAAAAAGAGCACAATCACCCGTCGATAGACGAGGGTGACGAGCAGTACCTGCGCGAATACAGCAGAATTGTGGCTACCAAGCTGGAAGAAAAGGTGCAGGAACTGGAGGAATCGCTGGCACTGCGCAATCAGGCCGAAGACGAGTTGCGCACCCTCAATGCGGAACTGACCAGAGAGATCGCCGAACGCAGGCGAGCGGAAAGCGCCCTCAGGGAACAGGAGCAGGAACTGGGCACGATCTTCGAGAATGCGCCATTTATGATGCTGCTGCTTGATGGCGATCTGAAGATTCGCAGGGTGAACGGACTGGCATGCTCATTTGCCGACTCATCAGTCCGCGACATGCTTGGCCTGCGAAGCGGCGATGCCCTGCACTGCATCCATTCCCTTGACAACGCCGAGGGATGCGGTTTCGGTCCCTATTGCAACAACTGCGTCATTCGGAAAACCGTTGCCAACACGCTTGAAACGGGACGGAGCCACCATCAGGTGGAAGTGAGTTCGCATCTTTCGGTTCAAGGAAAAGAGCTGACGATCCCGTTTCTCCTTTCCACTACTAAAGTAACCGTTGGACGCCAGGCAATGGTCCTGCTCAGCCTTCAGGACATCAGCGAATACAAGAAACTTGAATCACAGCTGCTCCATGCGCAAAAGATGGAATCGATCGGCACCCTGGCCGGCGGCATTGCCCACGATTTCAACAACATCCTGACGGCGGTCTTCGGTTACGGCGATATTGCCCTCATGTCAATGGCTGACGACGATCCCCAACGCCAAAATATCGACAGCATGCTGCAAGCGGCTCACCGGGCAGCGACCCTGGCAAAAGACCTTCTTCTTTTCAGCAGGAAGCAGGTCAGCGACATGAAAACTGAGGACCTTAACGAAGTTGTCCGCTCCGTGGATAAATTCCTGCTGCGCGTCATCGGCGAGGATATTGCCTGCACGATCACCCTGGACGACGGAGTGATGCCGGTCTTTGCCGATGCACACCGGCTTGATCAGGTCCTGATGAATCTTGCCACCAATGCACGGGACGCCATGCCCAATGGCGGCTTCCTGCGAATCGCAACCGAACGGATGAAGCTTGACGAAGCGTTCATCATGGCCCTCGGCTACGGAAAACCCGGCATGTATGCTGTTATGACCGTTGCGGATAGCGGCATCGGCATGGACGACGTAACCCGGCGACAAATCTTCGACCCATTTTTTACGACCAAGGATATCGGCAAGGGAACGGGACTCGGCCTGGCGGTCGTCTACGGCATTATCATGCAGCATGACGGGTACATCACGGTAGACAGTGAACAGGGTATTGGCACGACATTCCGCATCTATCTGCCGTTAACAGAATATCCGAAAAAGGAACAAAGGGAGGAACCTCCCCCAAAAACATCGGGCTGGGGGTCTGAAACGATCCTTCTGGCGGAGGACGACGAAACCGTTCGCACCATGGCCCTGTCACTGCTTCAGAGTTTCGGCTATCAGGTCATCGATGCGGTTGACGGCGAGGATGCAGTGCAAAAGTTCCATGAGAACCGGGATCGCATCCAGCTTCTTCTGTTCGACGTCATCATGCCGAACAAAAACGGAATAGCGGCCTACGACGAAATCAGGGAGATCGCTCCCGGCATGAAGGTCATTTTTGCGAGCGGCTATGCAACCGATTCCGTTCGCCAGATAGCACTTGCCGACGATAACGTCTTGTTGCTCTCCAAACCGTATTTGTCAATAAACCTGCTGGCGCTGGTGCGGCGTGCCCTGGACGCGAGTCGCAGCTAGTGCCATGTAACACTTGAACCAATGTATAACAATCCCCTCCCGCAAGGGAAGGGGGGACTTCCCGAACTTATAAGTGTCCCAAGGGCCTGATACCTTCCACGAACGCGTTACCTCGCACAGCTCCGAACTGTTTTTCACTGCAGGCTCACCCTTTTCCGAAAATTTACCGGAGTTGTGGTATTATTAGGAAAACACGCTTGAGAAGTTGTTGCCAGTTGGTTCAAACTGCCTGGACGCAACACGATTATGGAGAATACCGACTATGAAGCTGAAGATTTTACTAGCAATACTGGCTGCCGGGGCAGTGATCGCGCTTGGCTGGGCACTTCCCGCAACAGCGACGGCTGAAACAGTCATAACAATCGGGGGGACCGGCAGCGCACTGGGGACCATGAAACAGATTGTCAAGGAATATGAAAACAGCCATCCGGGGATCAGAATCCGCATACTGCCGAGCCTTGGCAGTACTGCCGGGATCAAAGCCGTTCTGGGGGGAGGTATTGACCTGGCGCTGGCCAGTCGTCCGTTGACGCCGAGTGAACGGCAGCTGGGGGCGGTGCAGGTGGTGTATGCCAAGTCCCCGTTCGTTTTCATAACCAACCTCAGGGTCACCAAAAAGGATATATCCACGCGGGAACTCGAAAACATTTACCACAACCCAACGGCACGCTGGGCCGATGGCAGCCGCATCAGGCTGATCCTGCGGCCGGAAAAGGATATCGATACGACACTGATTCGCCATCTCTCCCCGGCTATGGATAAGGCAGTGACAGCAGCCCACGCGCGCTCCGGAATGATCCTGGCGGTAACTGACCAGGAATCCACCGACGCGCTCGCCAGGACGCCGGGAGCGCTGGGGAGCGCAACTTTGTGCGAAATAATCAGTGAGAACCGACCGGTAAACGTCCTCTCCTTCAACGGTGTGAAACCGGGCAGCAAGACCATGGCCGACAACTCCTATCCTCTGGTGAAGTCGTTCTACCTGGTAACTACGCCAAAAACACCGCCCGAGGCCCGACAATTCGCCGAGTTCGTCCGTTCTCCGGTAGCCGGCAGAATCCTGACGAAGACCGGGAGCATGGTAGTAAAAGAGGAAACGAATGGTGACGTACAATAAACATAAGATAACCAGTACGACCAGCTGGATCGCCGGACTCGTAGCCGTTGCCGTGGCGCTGCTCCTCCCGCTTGGTTACTTTACCGTTTCCTATCAGTATCTGGCGGGGAGCCTTGAGGCCGAGGCGGAAATGACCAGCAGCCTGGTAACCGGACTCATCAACTCCAATCCGGAATTGTGGCAGTACGAGCAGATTCGCCTGGAAGATCTGCTGGCAGAGCGGATGCGGGACAACCACAGGGAAACGAGGCGCATCCTTGACCGTCAAAACAGGGTGATTGCCGAGAGTGTCACGCCGATGAAGCCTCCCCTGTTAACGCGCCGATTTGACCTGAGGGATGCGGGAGTTCCGGTCGGCACACTCGATATATGTACGTCCCTGTTCCCGCTCCTGCTCCATTCAGGCTTCGTGGCGCTGCTCGGCCTCACCTGTGGCGCTGTCATATTCGTTACCCTGCGCGTCCTGCCGCTGCGGGCCGTGAACCAGGCAGAGAAATCCCTGCATGAAAACGAACGAGAGTTGACGATCAAGGTGGCGGAATTGGAAGACGCCCTCACCAAGGTGAAGCAACTCGAGGGTATTATCCCTATCTGCATGTACTGCAAGAAGATACGGGACGACAAGGAAAGCTGGCAACAGCTTGAGGGGTACATAAGCGAACATTCCGAGGCGCACTTCAGCCATGGCATCTGCCCGGAATGTTACGAAAAAGTTACCAGTGATTACCTGAAGGAACTTGAAGAGAAGAAACATCCGTAAAGTCCCCCCTCCCTTGCCTAGAGGCACCTACTTCTGGTGACGGGAGGGGGTTAGGGGGTGGGTGAAGCAGCAACTTTGGGTATTCCATAGCAACCTCCCCCCCACCCTAACCCTCCCCCGCAAGGGGGGAGGGGATTGTTTTTATGCGTTGATTTAAGTGTTCCACGGTACTAGTTATGCGCCAGCTTTTGCGCCTCTTTCGCGTTGGCCTGAAACAGGTTGGCAGTTTCGAACACCAGATTGAGCGTACCGCGATACCCCACCCACACCTTCTGATGCGACCCAAGACGATCGAAGACCGGCAGACCGGCCCGCAAATGAGCGCCAATCTTAAGCTTTGCCGCAGCCTGGCGGCCGTTCGAGTTGGCTACCAGCAGATCTGCACCGATGGCCGCTTCTTCAAGGTCTTCCAGATCACCCACAAAAACATTCCCGCACGGCAGGCCATCAAGTCCCCTGGTCCGGGTTGCCGACAGTGCCGCCTGGATTTCGCACCCCATGCCGGCCAGAAACCGGGTCAGAGTTTTGAGGTTGTCCGACTCCAGTGCCAATGCCACCTTTTTGGTGCCGAACTGGTAATGGCTGTCCACCATGGCATCCATCAGGCGACTGCGCCAGCGGCGATGCTTTTCCGGGATCGCACGCCCGCTGATTGCGGCAAGCACCTCCATGAAACGATCAGTCTCGGCCAGGCCGGTAAGCGACGTGAAACCATAAGCCGGAATGCCGAATTTCTCCTTCAGCTTGAGAGCAGCCTTGGCGAGCGAATCACCGACATATAACGTCGCAACGCTGCGCCCTCCCTTTCTGATATCTTCAATCGAAATCCCACCGGTGGAAAGCGGCGATACCACCTCGTCGATATGACCATCCATGGCGTTGGAAATATCCGGAATCGTCAGTACCGTCAGGCCGAACGACTCAACCAGCTCTTTCAGTTCCTCCACATCCGCCGGGGTAAGGTGTGCACCGGGAAGCAGGTTCACCTGCGTTGGAATAGTCCATGCTCCCTCACCCTCCCCCTGCCCCCCTCCCATGAAGGGAGGGGGGAGGATTTCACCCCCTCTCCCCTGGTGGGAGAGGGATGGGGAGAGGGGAGCCGGGAGGGTATCGAGAATAGCTTCCACCGCCGCCGCATAGCCCTCCTGCATCGAGCCGCAATAATCCGGTGTGGATGCCCAGATTATCGGGACCGAATCGTGTTCGGGATGTTCTTCCCGAAACTGTTTTATGGCACTCCCCACATCATCACCCATGGTCTCGGTTAAACCGGTCGTCATGACCCCCACTACCTCGGGATGAAACTTCTCGATCACCCGCCCGATGCCCTTCTTCAGATTTTCCCATCCGCCAAAAATTGCACTGTCTTCGCTCATTGCGGTAGCATTAAGGGCAATGGACTCCTTGTAATGCCTTGAAAGCTGCAACCGGATAAACGTTGAACACCCCTGGGCGCCGTGCAGCAGACCGAGCATGTTGTCGATCCCAAGATAGGCCATGGTGGCTCCCAGAGCCGGCGAGTTCTTTTGCGGATTAACCGTGGCGCACTTCGATGGCACTTTGACCTTTGAGGACGAGATATCTTCGGCCAGAAACGTCTCGGCATGGTTCAACGCGGTTGCAACATAATCTTCCGTAGGGGCGTGGTCCGTGACCCGCCCGTTTTTTTCCCACGGAGCAGGAGCGTTCAGGGTCGGCCAGATCGGATTATTGACGGTCATATCCAGCTGCCGGGAAAAGGTCACCATCCCCTCATACCCTGCATAGGGATGGGAACGGCCGTGATTGATATCCAGAAACGGTGTCCTGGTCTTCAACGCCAGGAATTTTGTCTTGCCACCGGCCACGATCAGGTCAGGCATCTTTTCCCGCATGACCGCCAGCAGGCCGGCTGTCGAGGTATCCTCGATAATCTGGGCATCCTTGTGCATCAGCCCTTTCATGCGGTAGAAATCCTCCAGGGTCGAATTCTGCGTACCGGCCGCAAGGACCTCGACCCCCAGCTCGCTCAAAGAGTTGACCATCGACCAGGTCTTGACTCCCCCGGTGAACAGTACCGCGGTCTTTCCCGCGAGTCGCTTGCGGTAAGGAGCAATGGCTGCGCGACATTTGGCCTCTTCCTCTTCAATCAGCCGTTCCACCCGGTCCTGCATGACCCGCTTTTCCAGACCGTTAACGATATTATCCAGTTCGCGGGCGATATCGCGCAGCGCTTTGGCGGTATCGGTCATGCCGTAGAACGATTCCTCCAGGTATGGCATGCCGTAGGTTTTCTGCATCTTCCTGGCCAGGTTGGTCAGCGACTTGGAGCAGATGATGATATTGAGCCTGGCCCGGTGGGCATAGCGCAACTCCTCGAATTTTGCATCACCGCTGAAGCAGGAAAGA
The DNA here is from genome assembly GCA_041675485.1 of Pelobacteraceae bacterium. Classification (GTDB taxonomy): domain Bacteria; phylum Desulfobacterota; class Desulfuromonadia; order Geobacterales; family Pseudopelobacteraceae; genus JACRCG01. The sequence continues at coordinate 8,191 of JBAYTT010000091.1, forward strand.
ACCTGTATCCCCAACCGGTCAAAGAGCGGCAGCATCCCCCACAGGTCACCGGCGATGTTGTATTCTCCGATCAGGTTGATCGGGTATTCGCCAAGGACCGGCGGCTCGGTCGTGCCGATGACATACTTGAACAGGATTTCACCGGCCAGCCTGTTGCCGATGTTCTTGTCCCCGATGAAACCGGGAGTGTTGACCGGGATGACCGGGATTGCGACTTTTTCTGACGCAGCGGCACAGACCGCCTCCACATCGTCGCCGGTCATGGCGGTCACGCAGGTGGCATAGACGAAGATTGCCCTGGCCTGCTCCTTGTACCGTTCGGCCAGATCGAGGATCGCCTTGTAGAGTTTTTTTTCACCGCCGAAAATGACGTCGTTCTCCAGCATCTCGGTAGTAAAGCCGCGCCGGTAGAGTTGGGAATCGCTGGAGCGGGCGCCGCGGTTGTCCCAGGAATTGCCTGCACAGCCGATCGGGCCATGCACCAGGTGAATCGCATCGGTGATCGGCATCAACACGACCCGTGCGCCGTCATACGCGCAGGAACGCTCGGTCCCCTCGCCCGGTTCGGATTTCTTGCAGAACTTGGGAGCCCCCTTGTCGTGGGTTTCGCAGTTGTCGGTATCGTACCAGTCGGGCTTTGCCATAATGTACCTCTCCACGCAAAAAGGCGCCTCATTTACGTGAAATGATCGGCGCCTTTGCCATAGTAGTGTGTTCACAAACGGTTATATCAGCATACTAGCATTCGGCGTGCCAACACCCGCTTCGCCCTTATCCCTCAGTTTACATTATGGTTTTCCTTCCATGAATCCAGAGCCGGGGCAATCATTGCCTATAAAACAGGCAAAACCGACCGTACCCGCAGCGCAACCGCACAATCAGCGCGGTACCGGCTGCAGGCACGATCTGATGGTGCTCAGTAATTCCAGAGGCCTGACCGGTTTCTGCAGGAAAATGACGTCGAGGGACTCAATGCCGGCCCGGTTTATGATTTCGTCGGTGTAGCCGCTGGTCATGATGACCGGAAGAGCCGACTGCTGTCTCCTGATCTGCTCCACCACTTCGCGGCCGTTCATCCGCGGCAGGATCACATCGACAATCGCTATCCGTATCTCACCGCGATGCGCATTAAAGAGCTCGATGGCTTCCACCCCGTCCGCGGCCGCGATGATCGTGTAGCCATACCTGCCCAATACATCGCACAGCAGCTTCATCACATCACTGTCGTCCTCTACCACAAGCACGGTTTCCGTCCCGTGATGATCGATCGACTTCGCGGTCCCGGCCGGAGCATTAGGTGCCTCTCCGGCATACAGCGGCAGATAGACACGGAACTCCGTACCGGTACCAGGTGCGGTCATGACCGAGATGCTGCCGCTATGTTTGGTTACGATGCTCTGGACAATCGAGAGTCCCAGCCCGGTCCCTTTTCCCTTCTTCTTGGTCGTAAAGAACGGCTCGAAGATATGCGTGAGCGTTTCGGAGTCAATGCCCCCTCCGTTGTCGCCGACTGCCAGGCAGGCATAGTTCCCCGGCAGTATAACCGTCGTCCCTTCCACCTCTGTTGTTCGGCGCTGCACCGGCATCGTCGAAATGGTGATTGTACCGCCCGGTCCGATGGCATCCCGGGCATTGACCACCAGGTTAATCAGCACCTGCTCGATCTGCACCCGATCCACGAAGATAGGAAGCTGCTCGTCGCAGAGGGTGATCGTCAGGGTAATATCCTCCCGGATCAGACGCCCCAGGCTCTTGCGGATTTCGGCGAGGATCCGGTTCAGGTCATTATACTGCATCTGCAGTTCATGCTTGCCGCTGAAAGCGAGCAGGCTGCGCGTCATATCGGCGGCACGATTGACCGAAGCGTTGATTTCCCGGGCGATATGCTGGTTCTCGTCATCGTCGGGAAGAGTCATCTTGAGCAGGTCGGCATAACCGTTGATGACGGTGAGCACGTTGTTGAAGTCGTGGGCAATACCGCCGGCCAGAACTCCAACCGATTCCATTTTCTGGGACTGGAATAGCTGCGCTTCCAGTGAAATACGTTCGGTAATATCCTCCAGCGTTTCTATGGCCGCGATGATCCGGCCGTCACGGTCGCAGATCGGAGCGGCGGAAAACACCAGCCGGCATCTGCGGCTGTCAAAGATAAAATCCCCCTCGGCATGCAGCCCGTCTGGAATCAGCCGGGAATGGGAAAGGCGGGGATATAGTGCCTCTGCCTGTTCGAATTCCCCGTTCAGCACGAAATCCGCCAGACACGGCCGGGCTGCCGGATAAAATGCGCACCACTGCTGGCTGGAGCCGGCCACCTCCCGCGACTTGACACCGGTCAACTCCTCCAGGGCCCGGTTCCAGATCAGCACCTGATGATCGGAATTGACGACAAAGGTTGGCGTTGTCGAATTCAAGATCAGATTTTCGGCAAAATCCATCTTGTCACGCAACTCCTGTTCCGCTACCAGACGGCCGGTAATATCAATAACAATCGAGTGCAGCAGGGTTTTGCCCTTGAAAACGACCGGGTTGCTGAATACTTCCACATCGCATGTCGTTCCGTCGGCCAGCCGGTGGCATGCCGTGAACTGCCGTTTCATGCCGTCCCGCACAGCGATGATGCACCTCGCCAGATCATCCGGCGGAGACGTGTTGATGTCGGCGATCTTCAGCGTCAACAGGAATTCGCTCGGATACCCGTAAAAGGAGCAGGCCGCCGGATTGGCATCAATAATTGCACCGTTCTCAGGGTCAACGATCAGCATTACCGCACCGCTCTGCTGAAACTGCTGACGGTAGCGCTCCTCGCTTTCGCTCAATTCCCGGGCATCGCGCTCTATTCTTCGCAAGGCAAGCCATAAGCCACCCAGGCCCAGCAGCCAGAGAAGAATAATGATCCCGCTGTGCCGGGCGCTGCTGCGGTTAATGGTTTCCGCGAGATCATCCACCCGGATGGAAACGCTGATACCGCCACGGATATCCCCTTCATGATACCCCTGGACGGCGTGGCACTTCAGACAGTGTTTTTCGGTCTTAAGCGCGCTCATGAAGCGAAACAGCTGCTTTCCATTCTCCATCTGAAATTCGCTGAATTCCTGCTTCCCTTTTTCAATGATTCCCAGAGCCTTCTTTTCCCAGTTGTCAGGGGCGTTCTCCGGACGGATCGGTTTCAGGCTGGTGATATGCCCCTGGGGCGCGCCCGAATGTTCCCTGGAGATTTCGTACAGCTGGCGGTTCATATAGGCAGGGTTGATCAAGGTAAGATGCCTGCCGGACGGCGTGGCAATATCGCGCTCCGGCACGTCAAGATACGGATTCGGCGGCGTTTCCGGGGTCACCGGCACATATACGCCGCCATGCCTGGCGGCCCAGCGGCGAAAGGCAACATCCTTCTCGTAGGTGGCGCGTGCACTGCTCAAGGCATTGGAGAGTAAAAAAGATTCCCGGTCATCAAGCTCTCCGATAAGAACAATTGCCGCGGCAGTTGTCCAGACGACTGCCGCAATAACGAAAAGGGGAATAAAAGGGATGGCGCGTCTCTGTGACGGGGTATTTGAATCTGTCATTATTCCGGTTTCGCCTCCTGAACAGCCATGATTGCTTCTCTGAGCACGCTCAACCGGTACGGCTTCTGGATGAACCCGGCCAGACCTTTGCCCGCAAATTTTTGCGTAACCTCCTGCTCGTTAAAACCGCTGGACATGATCACCTTGACATCCGGCCTGATCTGTCGAAGCTCCCTGAAGCACTGTTCGCCATCCATATGCGGCATGGTCAGGTCAAGGATGACAAGGTTGATATCGGGAGAGGACTTGAACAGCTCTGCCGCCTTCCATCCGTCGTCCGCAGTGACGACGGAAAAGCCGAGCTCTTCCAGCATTTCTGTCCCGATATCACGCACCTCCTTCTCATCGTCAACCAACAGGACACAGCCGGCACCGCGTAGCGTGACGGCGCGACCGGGGTTGGCGGACGGGACGACCGTGCGGGCGCCGGCAGGAAGCAGGATCTTGAAAGAGGTCCCCTTGCCCGGTTCACTGTAGACCTTGATGGAGCCCTTGTGTCCGCGCACGATTCCGAGCACCGCAGCCATGCCGAGGCCCCTGCCGGTGAATTTGGTGGTAAAGAACGGGTCGAACAGCCTGGACAGCGTCTCCTTGTCCATACCACAGCCGGTATCCGCTATTTCCAGGTACACATACCGCCCTTCATGCAGCTCGTCATCCTGCCACACGTCTTTCAGGTAACCGCGGCTGCACTCCATGGAGCCGGTGGTGATCGATATCACACCGCTTTTATCGCCGATTGCTTCCGAAGCATTGATCACCAGGTTCATGACGACCTGGTGCATCTGGGTAGCATCGGCTTCCACCGGAGGAAGCTCCGCCATCAGGTTGAGCCGCAGGACGGCTTTTTTGGATATCGAGACCTCCAGCATATGCAGCATCTCTTCCATCAGCCGGTTCAGATCGATAGCTTCGACCACGAACCGTCCTTTGCCGGAGTATGCCAGCATCTGCTTGGCTAGATCGGCGGCCCGTGCCGCCGATTGCTCGATCCTGTGCAGGTTTTCGACAGCGGGAGACTCCTTGTTGATCCGCATCAGGGCCAGGTCGGCGTTGCCGATGATGGCCATCAGGATATTGTTGAAATCATGGGCGATACCACCCGCCAGCACACCCAGGCTCTCCAGTTTCTGGGCGTGGAACAGCTGGCGTTCCAGCATGTCGCGCGCAGCCTCGGCCCGCTTGCGCTCGGTAACATCGCGGTGAATTGCAAAAACCATCCGGTGCCCGGCAAGCTCGATCGTTTTCAGGAAGACCAGCATGGAACGGCTCTCGCCGGACGCGGTGACATGAGCAGCTTCAAAGTTTACAGTCCCCTCACGGCGCATAATTTCCATCATAGCGGGAATATCGGTGGTGCCCTGCGGGCCTTCAAGATCTGCGACCGTGAGCGCGGCAAATTCCTCGCGGGAATAGCCAAGCATTGAGTGGGCGGCCGGATTAAACTGCAGCGGCGCAAGTTCCGGTACACTCCAGAGCACGATCCCATCCGGAGACTGCTCAAACAGGGTGCGGTAAAGGGTCTCGGAATCCTGCAGGCGCCGATGGGATTCGGCCAGCCGGGAATAGTTCGAGACTTCGTTGTCCAGCATCAGGCCGGCATAGACGAAAAAAGGTGCCAGATCGTCATAGATGCTCTGGTCGGTAAGCTGCATCCCGTCCATGCAGATAGCACCTATTTTCCGCTCTCGCGACAGCAGGGGAAAGATCCAGTTTTCCATTGGGATAGGGCCATCCGCTCCCGGACAGGGGACGGACATGCCGGGACTGCTGACTTTCCGGGGCTTTCCATGCGCAAGAACTGGGGCAATATCAGGGTGGTCGGACTCCTGGAACTCATGGCTGGCTCCGTAGACATCCCGAAGCTGCCAGGCATCATCCAGGCGGAAAATGATCGAAATATTGGCCGCTCCGATAGTCTGCATCAGAATATCGAGGATGTGCTGTACCGTATTGTCAAGTCCGGCCACCGAACTGAGGCTTATCAGCAGCCGGTTTATCAGTTCAAGCCGCGACTTGCTCCTGGCCAGTTCGGACAGGCGCTTTTCCAGCTCATCCGGTGTCGCGGGTGCGTTTAGCGTACCGCTATTCATGGTGCTCCTTCGCTCGTTCAATAGTGGCCGCAAGGTTTGCTTCAAGATGATCGAGTTCCACATCCCTCCAGCGCAGCTCCAGAGATGTCATGGCGCTGATGGCTTCTGCTTCGGCACTGAACTCGCCTGAACAGGGGGTGCGGATCGCCAGCAGGTAATTGTGGGCACTGCGGAAAATGCTGCGCATGATCTCCGGGTCGCCCGGCATGACAGCGCCGACGATCTCCTTCCAGTGGAGCGCCCAGTCTTCAAACAGAAAGAAGGCGCCGTTCTCCAGCTCCCGGCAGAAAATCTCATGCCCCAGACAGATATCAACACAGTTCTGTCCCGGCGTTCTGATGACCCCGGCCGCTCCCAGAATCTGATCCATGCGGGGGTGACAGGCGCCGTAGAACACTATCGACGGCTGGCCGGAATAATGCCGGAGACACTGTTCCAGGGCACTCTGCAGCCGGGCAAAATCAACGTGCAGCCCGGACGGGAGAAATGCCGGCCGGCTCTGCCAGCCGTTCTTTGCAATCAGAAAACGAATTTCCTTCTCCAGGATGCCACAGCCGATGATGACCGGGGAGGCGGTCACAGCCGGTTTCCCGCGTATGAACCATGCCGTATGGCGGCATCCACCAGCGCCCTGATGTTCTCATCGGGGATACTGAAGGGCATCAGCAGGGTGCCGAAAATGAAGCCC
>JBAYTT010000092.1:0-14473 GCA_041675485.1 Pelobacteraceae bacterium
AGACTGGGATGACGAACAAATTTTTGTTCGAACAAGGGCATATTTCAATCAAGAAGCTGTGGAGTAGGATTCACTACCCGGCTATGGCCCGGTAACTTCGTGAACCGCCCGGTACGGACCCGCATGCCGGGTGGTGTGGGGGCTGGGGGAGAAAAACCCCCGGCTACCCGATTAATACAGCTCTGCCAGTGTTTAATTGCCATTATATGGCAGCATCATCCTCCTCAAAAAACTCGACTTCCGGAGCAAATTCCTGTGCAAGCAACGTATCAAAAGTTGGCAGATCGCGGGCAATCAAAATCCTCAGGATTATGGACTTCAGGATACTCTTCTGGCTGTCATCGCAATTTCGGAAAAACATTCTGATCAGGGCTTCAATGGATTCAATCGGGTCACCCTTGATCTCGGTGATCCTTTCCTCGCTGTTGAGTGCAAATATTGCCGGGTAACTGCCATCCGCATGAAACATCTTCATTGTCTGACGAACATTATTCTCGCCGATGGTGTCGCGTACGGTCGAAACGATTTCATTCAAGCCGTCAATCAACTGCGGCATTGTCTCTTCGAAGGTCGTAATGATATCCAGGCCGACACTCAAATTTTCCATCTGCTCGAGAAAAAACGGGATATCCTCTCCTCTGATAATTGATCCATGCTGCGGGGCGATCATCAAAGGAGGTGGCTGCAGATCCCGAATGCGCCGGACCGCGAGCCGCAAGGCTTCATTGGTTGGCATGTAGAGCTGGTGGAAGGCTTTAACCCCCTGCCAGTTGGCGCGGGTTGCATACAGCTGGGTACAGGCGATACCCCCCAGGAAATCTCCTGAAAACAGGATTCGGGATTCCAGGTCGTAGAGCATGCATGCGCCGCGAAAATGACAGAATGGCGTCGGGACAAACTGGATCTTGTGACCGGTCGGAAGTGATATTCGCATGTTCTTGAAGCGTTCAACCGCACGAAACTTTGTTGTATCAAGGCCCGACAGGCAGACAAGCCGCCACGTGTCCTCGGTGGACAGCATGAGCGTGTTGGGGTTTGATCTTGCAAGATACGGTGCATTGCCGACAACGTCGGGATCCTGATGGTTCATGAAGACCATGTTCACCTGTGTGATCGACCCCAGTACATTGCTGACCTTGCGAATCAGGATATCCAGATCGACCGCGGGGCCGGGATCGATGACCATGGCGTTTTTTTTGCCGGATCCGTTGTAGATGCGCAGATAGGCATTTCTGCTCAAAAAGTTTTTTGTCCCTGTTCCGACCCAATGGATTCCATCGCTGATTTCGACATCTTTTGAAAGATCTATCTCGTGCATTCGGATGTCCCTTCTGTCAAAAAGTTTAATGGCTTACTGTTAACAGTACAAAAACGATCGCCGTTATCTCCATTGATACAACAGTTATATAACTTTGTCTAACAAATAATTGCATTATGATAATGATATCAAATTCATCGTTATGAAGAGCTGCTGAGAGAGCTGATTAAAGCTGATGGTCTGTTGACTGATGAACAGACCGAATATTTGCTCATTAGACAAGCAAGTTACCCGCATCAATGATGATTTGTTCGCTCTTGTCGGCCATTATTGCGGTCAGGGTTGGCTGGTAGAATACATAGTCCTCATGGAAAGGCGCGCTGACCGTGCCTCCGAAGCCTGTGTTGTCACCCAGTGCGATGTGAATCGTACCGAGGATCTTCTCCGCCTCCAGAACGTTATCGGGGCGGCTGGCCTTCTCATTGGTGCCGATGCCCAGTTCGGCAATGTTGCGGCAGTTGTTGTTTTCGACAAATTTGGCCTCCAGCTTGTCCCGGTGGCTGTCATTGCCTTCAATCTCCACGACCACGCCGTTCTCGACGGTAAGGCGAAGAGGCTCGTCAAGCTTGCGGGTGGGCCCCCATTCGATCACCATTTTTCCATGGCTTTTCCCTTCCAGCGGGGCCAGATATGCCTCGCCTGCAGGCAGATTGCCAAAACTTCCCGGAGCTGTCAGAAGGCCGTCGTCTCCTTCGGCGTGACGTCCCTGTTTGCAGATGGTCATATCGGTACCGTTCGGGGTGGTGACTCGGATCCATTCGGCCTTGTTGACCGCAGTCACAAGGCGGGCGGTACGGGCGGCCAGGACTCCCCACTCAACAGTCATTGATGTATGGAACATCTCCGGATCGAAATGAGGCAGGCTGGCAAAACGGCATCCGGCAGCGCAGGCCAGAGCACGATAACGGGTGTGACTGGTGGAGTTGTTTGCCAGGGCGATTATTATTGCAGCAACATCCTCCCTGTGTGCCATAACAATATCTCTGGAGCGGGCGATTTCGTCTGCCGAGGCGACTTTGGCGAGCAGTTTGGCCAACAATCCGTCAGATGTTAACGCCGCTATGACCTTGTTTCCGAAGGTCTCGTGCCACAGTTCCTGTGGCGGCTCGACACCTGAAGCAGCGGTGGCGGGAAATTCTACGAAACTGGCACTTCCGTAGGTACTTGCAGCGAATGTGGCTGCAGCACGTGCTGTGGCGTTCAGCCGAGTCCGGCGATCAAGGTCGGACGCGGAAGGGGTCTCGTCGGGACGGATGGTGTCGCTGAACACCAGTACTCGCTCCCCGCGTTTTATTCCCATATTCGTTTCAAAGAGCCTTCGGAATGCGTCTTCAAGAATTTTATGAGCTGTCATATTGATAATCTCCTGGAATAAGGATCGAATGCTCCATGCAGTTACGCGTATAGCACACTATTCCGTGCAGACAACTTACCAATAAAATAGACAAGTAAGCTGTTGGTTGTCCATTTTTGTCCTTACCTGGTAGAGGCACTGATTCAGGTAAACTCAAACTGAACAGAATGTCAACAATCAGTTGCCGGCTTCCAGCGCTAATCTGATCTCAAACCGCTAGAGCCAGACCTCTCCCAGAGTGACACTTTTCGTGAAAGACGTTTAAATGGTTACATATAAATATATTGACATTAATATGACTGGACTGTATTTATGTGCATAGTCACAAAATCACAAAGGAGCACACAATGAAAGTTTGTTTCCCGGTTATGGAAAATCAAGGGTTGGAAAGTGCGGTGTACGGGCATTTCGGGAGTGCCCCGGGATTTGTGGTGGTGGATATGATCACCAGCGAGGTAACTTCCATAAATAACAGTGACCGGATTCATCAACATGGCGCCTGTAACCCGGTTGCGGGACTTGGCGGACATCAGGTGGATGCAGTAGTGGTTGGCGGTATTGGCGGCGGGGCACTCAATAAGCTCAATAGCGCTGGTATGCGAGTTTTCCAGGCACAGGAGGGGACTGTCGGGGTAAATATCGAACTGTTGCGCTCCAATGCGTTGCGGGAGTTTCTGCCGGGCCACACCTGCGGTGGGCATGGCCATAGCCATGGGTGCTCGCATTAATCATGTCACGACCACGTAAACCACGAATTTGCGCGTGTCCGCATCGTGCTGGGTATTCTGCTGTTTTCAAGCCGGCCGGCATGCCTCTGAAGGGTATGGACATAATTCGCCTTGCCCAGGATGAGCTGGAAACGTTGTATTTGTGTGACGGGGAACGGAAAAGTCAGGCTGAGGCGGGCATTTGCATGGGTGTCTCACGTGGAACGGTGCAACGACTTTTGGCCAGTGCCCGTTCCAAGGTTGCTCAGGCGCTTGTCGGCCAGAAAGCGTTGGCTATTACCGGAAATGTGCCGGAAAAAGAAGGGCTCAAGACCCCGGAAGCAGTGCCGCTGATAGATAATCAAAATTTTACGGAGAATCATCTTGATGAGTAACCATGTTGTACCCGAGAAATCACCGAACTCCACTGATAAAACCTCCGGCCTCTGTACTTTTAGAAAGGTGTTCAAAGGCTCGCCTGAGGCAGAATGTTTCAATCCGGTATTCTGCCATGTGTGGCAGCAACAATGACTTTTTCTCTCAAAGGAAGAAATTTATTCAGGCCGATAGTATTGTTGGTGATATTTGTATCGGTTACTCTCTGTTCCTGTTTTGCTCACAATAACAAGCCGGAGGTTACTGTCGGTGCCAATTCACCTAGGATTTCAGGCACTGACATATACGGAGAATATGTCAGCCCTGGTCAACTCGATGGGAAGGTAATAGTGCTCTATTTCTGGAAACGTTCGTCTGGCGGTGGGAGTTTAAAACAACTGGAACTTTTTTTCCGGCATAACGAACGTAACAACCTGGAAATACTGGCAATAAATGATTCAGATTCGAAAAGCGATTTGGAGTCTTACGCAAAAAACAACTCGATAACGTTTATGATGCTGAAAGACGGACGCTCAAGGCTGGTTAAGCAATTTCAGGTTTTGGATTTTCCAACAATCTTCATACTTGACAGAAACGGGATTATTCGAGAAAAAATTATCGGAGAAATTTCGATCGATACGTTGCGAAAGCTAATCTCAAAACAACTATTAATTCAGAAAACCTAGAGACCGATCTCTTTGATTGTCCAAAAGGCGAGTAAATGAAGAATCTACTGCAGTACCAGTTTCTTATCCCACTTGTGCTGCTTCTTGGTTTTGCGCCATTTTACCCGCAGCCACACATTGTGGAAAAGATCCGAATGTTGATGGCAGGTACCCTGAAAAGACCGATCGATATATTTGATCTGGTCTGGCACACGTGGCCTTTTTTGTTGCTGGCGTATCGAATTTTCCAAGATATCACACGAATAAAATGATCTGTACGGGAGCTGCTATATGAAAATGCGTATTGTTGTTATCGGTGCAAATGCCGCCGGTGCCAAGGCCGCTTCGAAGGCGAAAAGGATTAACCCCAAAGCAGATGTTACTTTGGTTGATCGGGGGAGTTTTATCTCTTATGGAGCGTGCGGCATTCCTTACTATGTGTCTGATACGGTAGTCGACATAAAGGATTTGATGAGCACGCCGGTAGGAGTCGTTCGTGATGATCTTTTTTTCAAGAAAGTTAAGGGGGTAACGGTCAAGACGAATACCGAAGTGATCAGGATTGACCGAGAAGCAAAGGTTGTCCATCTTCTTGAAGCGAACACATCCGAGAAAACGTCTTTGGAATATGACCAATTAATTCTTGCAACGGGCAGTTCAGCTTTCATTCCCCAATTATGCAATGTCGATCTGCCAAATATCCTGACTGTAAAATCTATTGAAGACGCTGAGCTACTCAAAAGCTGCGCTATTGCAGGCAATACTGCGTGCATTGTAGGAGGCGGGCTGATCGGCCTGGAAACTGCGGAAGCTTTGCAGCAGAAGGGCATGAGGGTAACGGTTATCGAAATGCACGAGCAGCTTTTGCCCGGAGTTCTGGATCAAGAGATGGCTTATTTAGTTGAAAAGCAGCTTAGGCTCCAAGGCGTGCGGGTTATGACCGGGAGCCGGGTAACCGGTTTTTCTGGGAAGACTGCAGTGGAAAAGGTGCTTATCGGTGAGCAGGGATTGTCTGCAGACCTGGTTGTTCTTGCCCCCGGCGTCACTCCAAATGTTGGTCTTGCTCGTGCAGCCGGTATCGATATCGGTGTAACCGGAGCCATTGCGGTTGATACGAGGCTGTGTACCAATGATCCATATATCTACGCCTGTGGCGATTGCTGCGAAACCACCCATCTGATCACAGGGAAGAAGGTTCACATTCCTCTTGGTAGCACGGCAAATAAACAAGGACGTGTCGCTGGAATCAATGCTGCAGGCGGTGAAGCGACATTTAGCGGCGTTATCGGTACCAGTATCCTCAGAGTGTTTAACATCAATGCCGGAAAAACCGGTATGACTGAATCTGAAGCGAAGATTAATGGCTTTGATGTTGAGACGGTTCTGTCTCCAGCACATGACAAAGCCCACTTTTTCCCCGGTGCGAAGCCGATTGTCTTAAAACTTATTGCAGAGCGGACTACCGGCAGAGTGCTGGGCCTGCAGGCAGTTGGTGAAGGGGCCGTGGACAAGCGACTTGACGCGGCTGCAACTGCAATTACCTTTGGCGCTACTGCAGATCAGCTGTCCCAGCTAGATTTGGCCTACGCTCCACCGTATTCAGCAGCCATGGATAATCTGATCGTCGCAGCAGATATCCTGAAAAACAAGCTGGCTGGTCATGGCAGAGGAATCTCACCACACGAGGTTAAGCGCAAATTCGATGAAGACGATGATTTCATTCTACTGGACGTGCGATCTCCGGCAGAACACGTGGAGATTGGCATTGAGGGGGCAAAGCTGATTCCGTTGGGCATGCTGCGGGAAAAACTGGATGAACTTCCAAGAGACAAAGAAATAATCGCTTTCTGTAAAGTTAGTCTGAGAGGATATGAAGCCCATAAAATTCTTGAGGCTGCTGGTTTTGCACACACAAAATATATGGATGGTGGCATTCTCGCCTGGCCTTATCCGCTCAGGGGCGCCAAGATCACAGGAGAGCAATAAGGAAAATTATTGTTGCAACCGATTTGAACTGCTTACTAATGAACGAAGCAGGCATTACCTGTTGATTTTATGGAGCAGAGTGATAGGCTTACTGCATATGTTTCTAATGGTTTGGGAAACCTGCTGTAAGAAGTGAATGCCGGAATTTTATATATTCGGAGGAAGCCAAATGACAATTAAAAGAAAGATTCAATTGATACTTTTGGGTGGATGGGTATTTATTTCACTTACGGGAGTATTTGGCCTCATTGGAATGCGGGACAGCAACCAGGAGATCCAGTCAATATACCAGGAAAACCTGACAATCATACAGAAAATCGGGCGTGTTACTGAGTTGATGCGCAATAACCGGATCCAGCTTTTATTAGCTTTACAGCACGACCCGGCGAATCCGGGTATTGTTACGCTCCACGACCATGACCTGACTGTTCATACCGATCTGGTCGCTAAGAATATTGAAGAAATATCCGACATCTGGAAGGACTTCTCATCCGCAAAATTGGACCCGGAGGAGCGGAAACTTGCGGAGGATTTTGCCACCAAGAGGTCGGTTTTCATCAAGGAAGGGCTTTTGCCGGTACGCGAGGCAATACTTGCCGGCAAATTCACTGAAGCAACAGAGCTGACCCTCACCAAGGTAAACCCTCTCTTTAAACCGGCGGATGAGTCTGCAAAAATAATATATGCATATGAAAGCAAGGATGCGCTTACGGTTTACACCCGGGCTATGCATCACTACCAGACTACTATCTGGCTCGTTCTTGGGTTGGTCCTCATTGCAATCATAGGTTCCGGGCTTGTTGGATTTTTAGTCATCCGTTCAGTATCTTCGGGTGCCAAGGCCTTGATTGAGGCAAGTGGTGCGATGGCCCAGGGAGATCTTACTCAACGGATAAGGCTTTCAAGCAAGGATGAACTGGGTACCATAGGAGCCTCCTTTGACGTTATGGCGGACTCGTTCAGCCAGGCGTTGATAAAAGTTTCCGAAAGCTCTAACCGCGTTGCATCTGCTTCAAACCTGGTACTTGGTACCGCCGAACGAATTGCAACCGGTGCTGAAGAAGTGGCGGCACAGTCGACAACGGTAGCCACTGCCGGAGAGGAAATGGCGGCAACATCCGGAGACATTGCTCAGAACTGCCAACTCGCGGTGGAAAGCTCCCAACGCGCTACACAAGTAGCAAACGATGGATTCGAAGTTGTTCGCCATACCATAGAGGGTATCAAATTTCGCGGTGCAAAAACCAAGGAAAATGCCGGCATTATTGAATCTCTTGGGACACGCTCCGATCAGATAGGAGAAATTGTCGCAACTATAGAGGATATTGCCGACCAGACAAATCTGCTGGCGTTGAACGCAGCTATCGAAGCCGCTCGTGCTGGCGAACAGGGCCGCGGTTTTGCTGTCGTTGCCGATGAGGTACGGGCCTTGGCCGAGCGCACAACACGCGCTACCAAAGAAATCAGCGAGATGATAAAGGCGATTCAATCAGAAACGAAACAAGCGATTGTTTCAATGGAAGAAGGGGTGAAGGGAACTGAGCGTGGAGCTGCCGAAGCTGCTCAGCTGGAAACATCGCTTAACGATATACTTGAACAGGTCAGTGCTGTCACAATGCAGGTCAGCCAGATTGCAACTGCAGCAGAGCAGCAGACTGCAACTACCAGTGAGATCTCAAACAACATGCACCAGATTACGGAAGTTGTTCAAGACACTGCCCGCGGCGCCCACGAATCAGCCACAGCAGCTGGGCAACTGAACGGCAATGCCGAGGAACTGCAGCGTTTAGTACGGCAGTTCAAGTTATAGTCAAATGCGCACTTTCGGGCATTGAACCAGCAGGGCCGTTTTTATTCAAAAATCCCGTACGGCAATTCAGGATGCCCTGACGATTTAGTAGAGATAATTTTTTTTTGGTTTCAGCTCGTTTTCCGCGAACGGGCAGAACCCAAGCGCCGGGTTTTCCGTACGTACCAAAACCTCTCCAATTGACTCTCGCCAGATACCCCACTACTATTGCTACCATTATTTTGTCTGCATAGGATCCATTCATGCGCATTGCTCTCATTGCTCCCTACTCCAGCGGCCCCATGCGGGGGAATATTGTAACAGTCCGGCGCGTAGCACGCTTTCTCGATAAAGCGGGGGCAACAACTGTTACTCTTGGGGTCGATAACCTTTCTATCACCGAAATGCAAAGCCGGTTGGCGCAATTCAAACCAGATCTGATTCAAGGCTTTCATGCACACTACTGCGGTATAATTACACGGCAACTTGCAGAACAGATGCACATTCCGTATGTGATAACCATCACGGGAAGCGACTTACATGACTCGCTGCAGCGGAATCACCCGGATACTGTCAGTGCAATCGAGTCGGCACAAGCCATAGTTTGCTTTCATAGCGGTGATGCTGACAGGTTAATCGGATTTTTCCCGAGCCTTTGTGGAAAAATCACTGTGGTGCCGCAAGGCGTCGAGCCGTTGCCGATTGTTGAACGTAATGATTTAGAAATTGATCGAGCTTCCTTCGTGCTGCTGCTGCCTGCCGCATTACGTCCGGTTAAACGAGTAGAATTCCCCATAAAATCACTATCCCGACTGGTGCGGATCGATCAAACGCTGCGATTGGTCATTGCGGGTGGGGTCATTGATAATGAGTATGCTGCATCAATCCGTAATTTGCTGAAAGACAAGCCTTTTGCCACATGGCTCGGAGAGGTGCCACACGAGCGAATGGCTGATCTGTATGAACGAGCTGATCTGGTGCTGAACTGTTCCGGGTCCGAATCAATGCCCAACAGTCTTATGGAGGCTATGGCTATCGGACGGCCAGTGCTGGCAGCAAATATTCCCGGCAACGGTTCACTGGTTGAGCATGGTAAAAACGGCTGGCTCTACGATGATGAAGAGGATTTCGGGAGACTGGTTCTGCAGATCAGGGAGAATGCTGTGTTGCGAGAGCAGGTGGGACGCCGCGCAAAAAAGTATATAAATACGAACTTTTCTCCTCAGCTGGAGGCGGAACGCTACATGTCTCTTTATCGCACGCTGGTGCCGGTTTAGCTAATCAGTGGCAATGGAGCTGTCGTTCAACCCAATTCGGGGCCACGTGCAGGAAGAGAATAAATAGGTAAAACTGGTTGGGGGCTTGCGTGATATATCGTACTGTTTTTTCCTTGATTTATAAGATGTTATTGTGATAATCATGCATACTGTATACAATTCTCAAAAACAATTTTGTTCAATAATTGCGAGTACTTAACCCTGTAATTGGGGTTGGTTGGTGGAGGTTTTTGTGGCACAGGTCGTTTTTTCCACGTGGGGCGGAAATACAGTCGATAACAGGAATGTTTCTGGAGAGCCGCAGGCGGTCAGTTACCGTTTGCCGGTTGCATTTGATGGCCAGCGACCGCTGCGAGCGTTTATGGGATGGGACGGCATCATTCTGTTCGATAAGGACGTCGATGTCCCGGCAATGACTGCCGAATACATGAAGCGTGTTCAGACCCTCTACTGTTGCGGCAGATGCACTCCAGGCAAGAAGGGTACCAAAGTGCTGATGGACCTGTTTCAGAACGTCCTTGCCGGTAAGGCGACTGAAGCTGATCTGGATACGGTTGGAGATCTTGCGGAACTCCTGAAAAACTGCAAATGCACTCTCTGTCAGAGTGCGACCGTGCCGGTTTTTGATGCGGTCAAGCACTACCGTGCCGATTTCCTGGAATACCTGAATCCCGTCTGCCGGCCAAAGGAACACCCTGCCCGTTATATTCATAAAATCACGGCACCCTGCATGGACAAGTGTCCGTCTCACATAGATATCCCAAAATATATCGAAGCGATTAAAAATTATCAGATGGATCTCTCGCTGGCCACGATCCGGGAAAACATGCCCCTGCCTGCGGTTTGCGGACGTGTTTGCCCGCATCCTTGTGAATCCGCCTGCCGTCGCAAAAATGTAGATGAAGCGATCAATATCATGGTGTTAAAGCGTTCGGCTGCCGATTACGAGCGGCTCCACAATGTGACCCCACAGATGACCCCAAAAGCGAAAAAAGACAGGAGCGTCGGTATAGTCGGTGCCGGCCCGGCCGGACTGGCAGCCGCATACTATCTTGCCATGGAAGGGTATCCCTGCACGATCTATGAAGCTCTGCCCGAAGGGTACGGCGGCGGCATGGTCGCGGTCGGCATACCTGCCTACCGTATGCCGCGCACCATTTTACAGCGCGATATCGATATCATCCAGTCGGTAGGAGTGGAGATCGTTTACAACTGTCGCGTCGGTACCGATATCACTCTTGCCGAATTGAAGCAGAAGCATGCTGCGGTATTTATTGCTCCCGGCGCCCATACATCGAAACCGATGGGTGTTGCTGGAGAAGAAAAGGGATATAAAGGCTTTCTGACCGGCGGTATCAATTTCCTGCGTGACGCCTATCTTGGCAGGCCGACCGGAATGGGGAACAAGGTTGTCGTTGTCGGGGGGGGGAATACCGCTATTGACTGCGTTCGGGTGGCTTTGCGCGAAGGGGCCGAGCTGTCCTGTCTCGTGTATCGCCGTTCACGCAAAGAGATGCCGGCCGACGTCTGGGAAGTTGATGGCGCCGACGAAGAAGGTGTCCAGTTCGAATTCCAGGTGCTTCCGACCAAAATCATTGCCAATGACAAGGATGAAGTGACCGGTGTCGAGTGTGTCAGGATGGCGTTGGGAGAGCCGGATGCTTCGGGCCGTCGTCGTCCCGAGCCGATGCCGGGCAGCGAGTTTGTCATCGAGTGCGATACCGTTATTCCGGCCATCGGCCAGGATATGGATCTGAGCTTTATTCCGGCCGATATGGGCATTGATATCACCAAATGGAATACCGTGGTAACGAAATACCTGCCGCTCAAGGATGCCGCGGGCAAAGATTTGAAGGACAGCATGGGCAACCCACTTTCACGTACGCTGATGACTGACTGCGAGGGTGTGTTTGCGGGGGGCGATGCTGAAATTGGACCACTGACGGTTGTAGCCTGTGTCGGTAATGCCCATCGGGCGGCATCGGTCATTCAGCGCTGGCTCGAAGAGGGGAAAGCCTATTTGAGTGAGCAGGATATCTTCGATGATGTGCTCACCTATCTGGGTGTCTACGACAAGGGCGAAAGCGTGCCGTGGCTCGATTCCGCCGCCAGGGCCAATCAGAAAGAGATTCATGGCCGGGCAAGGGCTGCAAAGGGGAATTACCGCGAGGTAGAACTCGGCTTCAGTGACAGTACTGCACAGGCTGAAGCAGATCGTTGTCTGCGTTGTTACAGAATGGCAATGGTCGTGGTTTGAAATTAACAGTTTATACGTCTGGAGAAAAATAGATATGGTTACGTTGACGATTGACGGTAAAGAGATTCAGGTTCCCGAAGGGACAACCATTCTGGATGCAGCGGCAGAACTGGGGATTACCATCCCGACACTCTGCTGGCTGAAAAAGGTTTCAACAACAGGCGCCTGCCGAATCTGCATCGTTGATATTGCCGGGGTCGATCGTCCCATGACCGCCTGTAATACGCCGGTCAAGGAGGGGATCTGCGTAACGACATCAACTCCCGCGCTGGAGCAGAGCCGCAAAAAGACGCTGGAATTGATGCTCGTCAACCATCCGCTTGACTGCCCGGTCTGCGACGCGGCAGGAGAATGTCGCCTGCAGGATGCCTGCTATTCCCTCAAGGTTGATAAAAACAACTATTGTGCCGATCTTGAACGCCTGCCGATCCGTTATGATTGGAAACTCCTGGAGAGCGACCCGAACCGCTGTATCCTGTGTGAGAAATGCGTCAAGGTCTGCCGTGAAGTTGTCGGACGTGAGGCGATCGAGGTTGTTGATCGCGGCGACAATACAATCATCGACACCATGACCCGTCAACCGCTTGACTGCGATTTCTGCGGCAACTGCATCGGTGCCTGCCCAACCGGCACTCTGATCAGCAAACCCTTCAAATTCAAGGGGCGCCCCTGGGCGTTTAACGTGACTCCCGGCATCTGTGCTTTTTGCTCAACAGGATGTCAGATTGAATATCACGCCAAGGATGGCCGGATTGAGCGGGTAACCAGCGACGACGGTGGCTTTAATCGCGGCAACCTCTGCATCAACGGCCGTTTCGGCTATGCTGCTTTCAATTCACCGGCCCGCATGGCATCCCCTCGGGTCAAAGACGGCTCTGGTGAACTGAAAAAAGCATCCTGGGATCAGGCGCTTGGGACTGCTGCGGCGCGGTTCAAAGAAATAGCCACTGCCTCGGGCGGAAGTGCCGTTGCCGGCATCGGATCGCCACGCGTAACCAACGAAGAGAATTATCTCTTTCAGAAGTTCCTGCGAGGAGCATTGGGGAGCAACAATATCGATTCAGAGGCTCGGCTCGGTTATCTCCCCTCACAGGTGACCCAGTGGGAAATGCTCGGTTACAGCGGCGGAACCTTCAGTATGGATGCCATTGAAAAGGCCACCGCTATTGTTGTGATCGGAGCAGATCTCAAGGCCGAATCAGCAGGGTTTGCCTATCGGGCGATCCAGGCCGCCACAAAAAATGATGCCAAACTGGTGCTGGCAGGCAGTCGCGTCAGCTCGATGAACAAATTTGCCAATGCATTCCTGCAATGCCGCCCCGGCAGCGAAGCCTGGCTGGTTGCCGGTCTTAACAAGGCAGTGCTGGCAGAAGGGCTCGCTTTTGTAGACAACGTAACAAATCTGGAGGAATTGAAATCATCGCTTGCCGCACTTTCCTTCGAGCGCATCAGTGAAATTACGGGAATCTCCGAAGCAAGATTCCTTGAAGCTGCTGTTTTGATCTGCTCCGGCGGCCGCACCGCGGTAATCTATGGTGGTGAGGTCATCCGTTCTGCCGACGGCAGGAACTCCGTTGCCGGTGCTGTTAATCTTGCCTTGCTGACCGGTGCTGTTTCCGAAGCAGGAGTCGGTATTTACCCGCTTGACGAAAAGAACAATATTCAGGGAATGCTCGATATGGGAGTTTGTCCGGAGTATCTCCCCGGCTATCATACCTACGGTCATGCGGCTGCATCATTCGGTTCTGTCTGGAATGCGGCGGTTCCCGTGACTCCGGGCAAAGACCTGTTTCAGATCGTCGACGCCATCGAAGCCGGCGAGATCAAGGCGCTTTACGTTATGGGGAGTGACCCGCTTCATTTTATGCCGAACCGTTCCCGCCTCCTGAAGGCGCTGCAGAAACTGGAGTTGCTGGTGGTTCAGGATGTCTTCCTGACTGAAACTGCCAAACTGGCACACATCGTTCTTCCCGCTGCTACCGGTGCCGAAAAATCGGGTTCATTCACATCGATCGACAATCGGGTACAATGCTTCGGCGCCGCAGTCAAACCTGCCGGTGAGGCTCGCAGTGATGCCGATATCCTGTTCTCATTGCATGATCTGCTTTCTCCGAAGGCAGGTGCTGCCCGAACGCTCGATGCCCTGCATCATGAAATTACGTCCCTGACCGGCCTCTATAGCGAAGTCTGCGACCATGACGGGTGCCGGATGGGGCGTATAAAAAACCGTACGACATCATCGGTATGCCTCCCGTTGGCACCGGTTGCGCCGGCTCCGGCTGCGCGTCCATTTGCCCTGACGGTCGGTCCGGTGCTGCACCATAACGGCTCGATGACGGTCCGGTCGGAGAACAATCTGTTGGCGGCTGGCGAATCGTATGCAGCGCTCAACAGCCGGGACGCCTCCTCAATCGGCGTCGGCTCCGGGGAGCTGCTGACGATTACTTCGGACAACGGCAATGTAACCCTGAAGGTACGGATTTCCGACGACCAGCAGCAAGGCTCGCTTTTCGTACCGGCCCATTTTCCGGAAACGCAGCTGAACCAGTTGTTCCAGGCTCCATCATTGCCGTTGGCTGTTACTCTAACAAAAGCCTGAAACCGGCACTATAGTGGTATTACATGAAGCGCCGCGTCTCGCGGCGCTTTTTTGTTGTATCCTTGAGACCTCTTTAAACCATGCTATAGTCGAAGTATGAACTTTATGGAGGATTCCCCCATGAAAAAAATCTTTATAGCGCTCTG
>JBAYTT010000093.1:0-14386 GCA_041675485.1 Pelobacteraceae bacterium
CAAGGGTGTCTCTCTCAGTAAAATGGGCGATGAGAAGGGGGCCATTGAGCTGTACGACAGGGCGCTTGCCATAAAGCCTGACGACTACGACGCACTGCGAAACAAGGGAGCCTCACTCAGTAAAATGGGCGATGAGAAAGGGGCCATTGAGCTGTACGACAGGGCGCTTGCCATAAAGCCTGATGACTGCGACGCACTGCGAAACAAGGGTGTCTCTCTCAGTAAAATGGGCGATGAGAAGGGGGCCATTGAGCTGTACGACAGGGCGCTTGCCATAAAGCCTGACGATTCTTTAACAATTCGCGAATGGGCTGTTGTCGCATTCAATATGGGAGATCACGCCGCAGCCCGCAACAAGATCAAACGGGCGGCAGAACTTGACCCGGAGAAGTATCAAACTGATTTCCGAACCATAATGAGACTCACGGACAAAGATCCGGACAGAGAATGGCAAGATCTGTTCTCTGAAAAACCGGAAATATCTGCCAAACCGGTCGATGAGCTTCAGGAAATACGCGATTTCGTCGGCACTATCAGAAAGAATCTCGGTGAAACAGGGCAAAAGTTCCTGAGACAAAAGGAGGAGGCGGAAAATAATGTAAAGATGTTCCTGCAGCCGGAATCACTTCTGGCGTCAGATAGATCGTTTTTCCTCGTGTTGCGCAAATGGAACTCTTACACCCCGGCAATCCCGACAGATGACGATGAAAGAAGCCGGGGAGGCGGTTATTTTTTATATTACAACGGCAAAGGCACGGTCATCGATCCTGGTTATAATTTCATCGAAAACTTTCACCAGGCGGGTTGCCGTATCCATGATATCAACAGTATCATCATCACCCATGCCCATAACGATCACACCATTGACTTCGAATCCATCTGCACCCTGCTCCACCAATACAATAGAGGTGCCGACAAGAAACCTGGCGTTCCCAAGAAAAAAATCAGTCTTTATTTTAATAACGGCGCTTTCAAAAAGTTTTCCGGCCTGCTGAACCTGATGGACAAGAATTTTGAACCGCTGCACACCCTGAATGTGGGGAATGAATACCAGATCACCGCAGGCATGCAATTAACCGTGCTCTCCGCTTTTCATGACGAGGTGGTGTCTCGCGACCAGAGCATCGGTCTGCTCTTTACTATGCAGTGCGGTGAAAACAAAAGGAAAATCGTGTTTACCAGTGATACAGGACTATTCCCGCTCTGCACCGAGGCTGACGAACCAAAACCGGATACCAGCCATGGCGTTCTTTCTAAGGCGTACCCAGTACCAGCTCTGGAAAACCCTGACCTGCTGGTGGTTCACATCGGTTCGATAAAAAAAGAGGAACTGGAACATGATCTCAACGAAGACATCGGAAAGTGCCTTTACCCTAACCATCTGGGCTTGATCGGCTGTGCCTGGATGATTACCAAGCTGCGGCCAAAACTGGCGTTGGTCTCGGAATTCGGCGAAGAAATGCGCCTTTTCCGGAAAGCCATTGTGGAGAGAATTGAACTGGACGTGGTTCACAAGGTCATCAAAGATGAGCCGAAGTCACGAGTAGCGCCAGCCGATCTGGCATTTATTTACGATATCGCCGAAGGGAAGTTCCTTTGTTGCGCTCACGACACCTGGACCGATGTTGCCGAAATCGACTATGACTATGATGACGACAATACAAAGGAAAACATTTACTATTTCAGCAAAAAGAACCTAAATGAAATCGGCAAGAGTGCTTATGCCCACAAAATAAATGAGTTTAGGCAACGACGTAAAGAGCGAAAAGGGATGTATTTCGGCCAGATATTAAACTCAGTTCCCCCACCCTAACCCTCCCCCTCCTGGGGAGGGAACAAAAAGCTCGAATTTAAAGCTCCTCCACCCAGCGGGGGGAGGTTGGGAGGGGGGCTTTTGTCTTCTTGATGGAAGGAAGGCGGCAAAACATTCATGAACAACACGGAAAAGAACCTTTTCATCCCAGCTCCTGTACCTGCACCACTACTCGAAGCGGCCCGTGCCTTGCGTAAGAGTATGACAGATGCGGAACAACTGATGTGGCACTGTCTACGGCAAAAACAGCTTGGCGGTTTCAGATTCCGCCGACAGCACCCATTTGAACGGTTCGTCCTTGATTTTTACTGCTGCGAGGCAAAACTTGCCGTTGAGCTTGACGGCGGTCAACACAATGAATCTGAAACTATAGTTCGCGATACGGAGAGAACGGCTTTTCTGGAGCAGCACGGTATTCAGGTAATCAGATTCTGGAACAACGAAGTGTTTCAAAATCTGGAAGGCGTGCTGCAATCAGTGTACGATGCTGTGTTGCAACGTGTTGGACGTGGAGAATCACCCCCCTCCTAACCTCCCCCGCTGGGTGGAGGGCCGCTTCTCCCTCCCCCAGAGGGGGAGGGTCGGGGTGGGGGAAGAGATGGATAGAGCCAACTCCACCTAAATGCAAAACATGAAGAAATGATTGTCATCAAGCATCGCATTCCCGTATAAATAGCAATTACAAAAAACATACCCCGAAGAGGAAACTCGTGAGCGAAAAAGTAAAACAAAAAGTAAGCATGGTCAGCCTCGGCTGCCCGAAAAACCTTGTGGATGCCGAGGTCATGCTGGGGGTGCTCTCGAAGCAGGATTACGAGATCACCATGGACGAGAAGGATGCCGATGTCATCATCGTCAACACCTGCTCCTTCATCAAGGAAGCCAAGCAGGAGAGTATCGACGCCATCCTCGACCTTGCCGAACGGAAGCATGACGGCAAGTGCCACACCCTGATCGTCTCCGGCTGCCTGCCGCAGCGCTATCAGGAAGAACTTGCCAAGGAACTGCCGGAGGTCGATATCTTCATCGGCACCGGAGACTATCCCCGTATCGCCGAGATACTGGCCGAAAAGAGCGGCGTCGAGGGTCAGTTACGCTACATCGGCGATCCCGATTTTATCTATGACGAAACACTGCCGCGCCTGAACTCCTCCCCGTCCTGGTTTTCATACCTCAAGATCGGGGAAGGATGCTCCAACTGCTGTTCGTACTGCATCATTCCCAAGCTGCGCGGCGCGTACCGCTCACGCCCGCTTGACGCCCTGGTGGCCGAGGCGGAACGCCTTGTCGCCCGGGGGGTCAAGGAGATCAACGTCATCTCCCAGGACATTACCCGCTACGGCAGCGACATGACCGACGGCACCACCCTGGAAACATTGGTCCGGCGGTTGGCCGCGATTGAAGGGTTACGCTGGATACGTCTGCTTTACGCCTATCCGGATGGGATCACCGACAGCCTGATTGCCCTGATTCGCGACGAACCGAAGGTCTGCAAGTATCTGGACATTCCGATTCAGCATATCTCCGATCCGGTGCTGAAAGCCATGAAGCGGAGGAGTTCGGAACAGCAGATCCGTGATCTGATCGTCAAACTACGGAGCGAAATCCCCGGCATTGCCCTGCGCACCTCACTGATTGTCGGTTTTCCTGGTGAAAGCCTCGAAGACTTTACCAACCTCACCCACTTTGTCGAACAGACCCGTTTTGACCGTCTCGGCGTATTCTGCTATTCCAGGGAAGAAGGAACCCCCGCGGCGGAAATGCCGGATCAGGTGTCGGAGCGTGTCAAACGGGAACGCTACCGCAAGCTGATGCGGGCTCAGGCACGGCTTTCCTTCCGTCACAACCGCACGCTGATCGGGACAACCGAACAGGTCATCGTCGAGGGATACAGTGAAGAGACCGAACTGCTGCTTAAGGGGCGTTCCTCCCGTCAGGCGCCCGACATCGACGGACAGGTCTATATCACCTCCGGAAACGCCGATATCGGCGACATCGTCACGCTCAAAATCACCGATTCATCGGATTATGATCTGATCGGCGAAATGGTGGAAGAATAGTAACTGCAAAATTGAGACGGAAGGCTGACCTTATTCCTGACAGCCTTCCGTCTTTTGCCTTCAGTCTATTATCCGTACAAAGGCACCCATGAAGCTCAATTCCAAACTGATCATCATCATGCTCTCCCTGCTGGTCCTGGCGATGCTGACACTCTTCATCCTCAACCAGTTTGCCCAGACCGACCTGGTGAACGAAATTCAGGACAGTTCTCATGAAATTTCCAAGGCGATCCAGATTAGTATTGAGGATTTAACCTCCAGTGCCGAAACGTCGCGCCTGACCGAATATTTGATCAAGGCACGTGAAAAAGGTATCAACGAGATCAACATCTTTAATATTGAAGGGGAGATTATCGACTCGTCCGATCCTGAAAAGATCGGCAAGAAGCGTGAGCTAAAAAAACTTGAGAAAGGGGTGCACGCAGTAAAGCGCCCGATCGGCGGGGCGGTGCTCTCCCAGAAACCGTATGAAGTGGTGGTGCCGGTCATTGTCGGCGACGAGCAGCTGGGATATGTACAGATCAACATGCTGCTGGACAATATTCGAGATATCCAGCGGGCCAATTTCATCCGGCGCCTGTTTGCAACAGGCATGGTTTTTACTGTCGGAATAGCCCTGACCATCTTTCTTGCCCGGCGCTATACCACCCCGATCAAAAACCTGGTGGAGGACTTCAAGAGGATCTCGGCCGGTGACCTTTCGGTGACCATTCCGGTGGAAAGCAACGACGAGATCGGAGAGATGGCTGAAGGCTTCAACAACATGGTCGAAAAACTTCGCGAACGGGAGGCGCTGGAAAAGCGCCTCTATGAAGCCGAGCACCTCTCGCGGGTCGGGCAGCTGGCGTCAGGAATCGCCCATGAGATCCGGAATCCGCTCAATTATATCAGCCTGGCAATCGATCACCTCAAAACGGAGATGCTCCCCTGCTGTGGCGACAAGTGCACCGAACTGGAACAGTTGACGGACAACATCAAGGAAGAGGTGCGCCGCGCAAATTATATGGTGGTGAATTTCATGAACTACGGCCGGCCGCTCAAGCTGCGCCGGACGGAAGTTGTCTACAGGGAGCTGCTGGCCAAGGTGCTTCCGGTGCTGCAGGATCGACTGACGGAACAGCATGTTGTTATCGCCCAGCAGATTCCGCCCGATCTGCCGCCGCTCTGGATCGATGGAGAGCTGTTTCGAAACTGTATTCTTAACTTTGTTACCAATGCATCACAAGCCATGCCGGACGGCGGCACGATCACCCTTGGGGCAGGTCTTGAGAATGGCCGGGTTACGCTGACTTTCAGCGATCAGGGAAGCGGCATATCTCCGGACGACATCAGCAAAATATTCCAGCCGTATTTCACCACCAAGGATGTCGGCATCGGCCTGGGACTGGCCATCACCGAGCGGATCATCAAGGAGCATGACGGCACGATCGAGGTTGCAAGCACCGTCGGCAGCGGAACGACCATTACCGTGTCGTTGCCGCAAACGACGGCAGCCTGAAAAAGGGATGAACTATGAAAAATGTTGGCAGCATACTGATAGTTGATGATGAGAAGAGCCAGCGGGACATCCTCAATCTGATCCTGAAAAAAGAGGATTACGACGTCGTCGATGTACCTGGCGTCCGCGAAGCGCTGGCACAGCTGGAAAAACGCGAATTCGACCTGATCATGACCGACCTGAAGATGCAGGGGCAGAGCGGTCTTGACCTGCTGGAAAAGGTTCTTGCCGATGATCCGCAACAGTGCATCATCATGATGACAGCCCACGGTTCGGTTGATTCCGCGGTGCAGGCGATGCGCAAGGGAGCCTTCGATTATCTGGAAAAGCCGCTGGAGCGCGACAATCTGATACTGACCCTGCGACGCGCCTTCGAGCGGATCGGACTGGTACGCGAAAACCGTGTGTTGCAGAAGAGGATCGAATCGATTACCACGATCCCCACCATGCAGGGGGAACATCCCAAAATGAAGGAAGTGTTCCGGATCGTCGCCAAGATTGCCCCATCCAATTCGACCGTTCTGATCGTAGGCGAATCAGGAACCGGCAAGGAACTGATAGCACGGGCAATTCATGAAGGCAGCCCCCGCCGCGACAAGCCGTTTATGGCGATCAATTGCGCCGCCATCCCGGACACTCTGATCGAAAGCGAACTGTTCGGACACGAAAAGGGGAGCTTCACCGGAGCCAATGCCCGCGAAATAGGCATTTTTGAAGCAGCAGACGGCGGCACGGTTTTTCTGGATGAAATCGGCGAGATGAATGTTGCCATGCAGGCCAAACTGCTGCGGGCTATCCAGGAGAAAGAGATCCGGCGGGTTGGTGGCAAGATCAATATCGGGCTTGATGTCCGCTTGGTCTCGGCCACCAATAAAGAACTTGAGCAGGAGATAAAAAAGGGGACGTTCCGCGAGGACCTGTTCTACCGACTGAACGTAATCCGTGTCAATCTCCCCCCACTGCGCGAGCGGGGGAACGATATCAAAACACTGGCAGAATTTTTTCTCGAAAAATATGGTAAAGCCGCCGGAATCACGATGGATGGCATCTCGAAACAGGCGCTGAAACTGCTGATGAGCTATAGTTGGCCCGGCAATGTCCGGCAGCTTGAGTCGGTGATCGAACGCTCAATCCTGATGGCGGAAAGCAATTATATCGAGCCGGATGACCTGCCTACCGAGATCACCGCCTGCGGCTCACTGCCGGGCGGCGTAAATTTCGATCTCCCCGCAGAGGGCATTGATTTTGAATTGCTTGAAAAGGGGCTGATTATAAAGGCGATGGAACGGGCGGAATGGGTGATCGGCAAGGCCGCGCCGCTCTTGGGAATGAGCTACAAGACCCTGCAGTACCGTCTGGAAAAGTTTGAGATCGCACGCCCTGATAAGCGCTTAAAATAGCTGTCAGTCGGGATAACAGAATTATTTTTTCGCACTAAAACGGATACCCCAGTCCGACAAATACCGCCGGCCCGTCCTTGCCGATCCCCAGGTCCACCCTGCCGACAATATTCGGGCGGACGATCGCCCGGAAGCCGATTCCGGGATTCAATTCGATATTGCCGCAGTTGGCTTTGTTCAACGACTCCATCACCCCACCCATATCGAAAAAGGGCGCGACCTCCCAGTCTGCAGTCACGCCAAACACCTCCCAGCGGAAGAGCCGGATTCGTTCTTCAAGATTGATCAGCAGAAAGCTGTTGTCGATAAAGCGGTTGCGGCCGAAACCACGCAGGGTAGTTTCCCCACCCAGGATGCTCTGCTCCAGAAACGGGACGCCGGAACCAAGAGTCTGATTATACATTACGCGAAACACGCTGATATATCTGGCGTTGCTGATCGGGACAAAACCCTTTGCTTCAACCTCGTAGTGCCGGTAGTTGCCAGCCCCTCCCAATTCTTTCAATGTCGGCTCAAAGGATATTCTGGAGTAACCACCGAAGGTGGGGGTATCTCGATTGTCAAGTGTGCTATATGACAGCGAAATGCGCATTGCATGAGTACTGAAACCGTCAATTCCCGGCACTGAGGCTGACGAGAATTTATCTTTGATATTCGGCAACCCTCTAAAAGCGCCCGGACGAATATTGACATCGCGGTAACGATCGCCGAACGTTATCTGAAAGTGGCGTCCGAGCTTGTAACCGGCCGAAATATTATACCCTAATTCATCATTGGCATAATTTGTCTCCATCTGTTGCGGGCTTTTGGCGTTAAAACCGAAAAAGCGCGAGGAACCGTCGGCCAGTTTGAAGAAAAAACCGTTCAGCTCAAGTTTATCGTCGAGCAATGAAGTATCCCTGATACGAAGTTCATAATCATGGTTTACCCTCCCTGACTGGGAAAGGTTGAACTCCATGTTTCGTTCGGGAACAGGGTAGTAGGCGCCGTACAACGATGCGGTGACCCCGAAGGTGTCGTTGTAGTTGACCTGTGGAGCCAGCATGGTCGTGACATCTTCCTGGCTGTTGTGAGCCAGGAATGCCGTCAAGGCGCCGAACGTAACTCCCTCATTTGGGCTTGATGCGATCACCGGCAGCGGGATAGTCACCAGCTTTACCGTGTCTTCGAAGGGATTGCCGGTAGGGGGAAGCTGCAAATTGTCACGGGCAATGTAGCTGGTGCAGCCGGTCAAAAGCATCAGACCCGCGCAGAAGATAATCCGGACACGCCGGGACAGCCTGTATGGTAACGAGATGATTGGCATGAGCAATTTTGTAGCATTGCACTCCCGCACTGTCAATCCGTATGCCGATAATTTACTCTCCCGCCCTATTGCCCGTTGTCTGTGCACTATTCAATTATCTTGCCGGATAGCCTGTTTTTGCGTAAGATTTGCTTCTAGCACGCAATTGATTTGTCACTTATATCATTGGAGCAGACATCGTGAGTATTACAGAAAAAATCGTACAAATCGCGCAGGATGCCCGCCAGGCATCGCTGGCCATGGCGCGTCTTTCAACCACAGCTAAAAATGATATGCTGCTGAGAATGGCTGGAGCCCTTGAACTTGCGGCACCGGACCTGATCGTCGAAAACCTGAAAGACCTGGAAGTTGGCCGGCACAAGGGGCTCTCCGCCGCCATGCTTGATCGACTGATGCTCGATGAAAAGCGTATCGGCGGAATTGGCGATGCCCTGCGCGAGATTGCCGCACTGCCCGACCCCGTCGGTGAAGTGACCAAAATGTGGAAACGCCCCAACGACCTGATGGTCGGCAAAATGCGCATCCCGCTCGGCACGATCGGAATCATCTACGAGTCCAGACCCAATGTGACCGCCGATGCGGCCGCCCTCTGCCTGAAAGCCGGGAACGCCGTCGTCCTGAGGGGAGGTTCCGAAGCGATCCATTCCAATTTGGCCATTGCCAAAATTCTCCAGGACGTCCTGAAAGAGATGGACATTCCGGCCGCTGCCTTATCGCTTATCCCGTTCACCGAGCGCGAAGGCGTTCTGGAGATGCTCAAACAGGAAGAGTCCATCGACCTGATCATTCCACGCGGCGGCGAGAGCCTGATCCGCTTTGTGGTCGAGAACTCACGGATTCCGGTGATCAAGCATTACAAGGGGGTCTGCCACGTTTTTGTCGATCAGTCTGCCGATTTTGACAAGGCCGAACAGATCATCATCAACAGCAAGACCCAGCGCCCCGGCGTCTGTAACGCCCTGGAGACGCTGCTGATCCACAAGGATGTGGCCGCCGAGTTCATCCCGAGGATTGCCGCCACCCTGACTTCGCTGGGGGTCGAATTACGAGGGGATGAAACATTCCGCCGCTATGCACCGTCCGCCACGCCGGCCACTGAAGACGATTGGTATGCCGAATACCTGGAACTGATCCTGGCCTGCCGGGTGGTTGACGATATCGATGCCGCAATTGCACACATCAACCGTTACTGCTCGCTGCACACTGAATCGATCATCACCAGCGACTACAGCCGGGCCCAGCGGTTCATCCGCGAGGTCAACTCATCGTGCGTGATGGTCAACGCTTCGACCCGTTTTGCCGACGGCGGACAGCTCGGTCTTGGTGCCGAGATCGGCATTTCAACCACCAAGCTGCACTCGTTCGGACCGATGGGGCTTGAGGATCTGACCACCACCAAGTTCATCGTCTATGGGGATGGGCAGGTGCGGGAGTAAGCATTCCGACATAAGGAGCAGGTCATGACTATTCAAGAACAGATCCAACAATTCCTCGCTTCACCCGCTTTCGGGGTGGTTGGCGCCTCCACCAACCGTCAAAAATACGGTAACAAAGTGCTGCGTTGCTACCTGCAGAATGGCAGGAAAGCAATTCCGGTCAATCCCAATGAGCCGGAAATCGAGGCTGTCGCCTGCGTTGCTACGATCAGCGATCTCTCGTCGGACGTTGAAAGCATATCAATGATCACCCCACCTGCGGTTACCTTGAAGCTTGTGCCGCTGGCAGCCGCAAAAGGGATAAAGAATATCTGGATGCAGCCGGGTGCCGAACACCCTGACGCAGTGGCACTCTGCCGTGAAAAGGGAATCAACGTCATCGCCGACGGCAGCTGTGTGCTGGTGGTGATGGGATATCATGAACATTAACGCAGTTGTTCCGCACCAGACAAGACAATCACTGTTTGGCCGCCATTCTATTTGAAGCAGCTGCATTATTACTTTAAAAACATATCAGGATATTTACATAACAATATCGTGATATTGAACCATTGTTTTTTATATAAAATTGTTTTGCAATATTATAACTAATGATTTATTGTTCCCTCCTCAATGATCTATCGGCAGGAGGACGTCCGTATGGCACAACCAGCTTTAAACCCAGAACAACAAGGATTTGTCGGTGCAGTCAGCGACATGTCACTGGCTGATATCATTCAGGTCAAAGGTGGCAACCGTTACTCGGGGAGCATGGTCGTTGAGCACAAAGGCAACACCGGGGTTATTTATTTCCGTGATGGCGAAATTGTTCATGCCGAACAAGCTCTTTTATCGGGTGCGGAGGCTTTCTACGCCGTTATGGGGTGGTCTGGAGGAACTTTCCGGAGCGAACCGAAACTTTCAACCACCAGCAGGACTATCGATCAGTCGGTAGGATTTATGATACTTGAGGCGCTCCGCCGCGTGGATGAGGCCAAGAACCGTGAGAAACAGGAGCAACAGGTAGAAGCCAGCTCTTCCAGGGAGGGTACGGGTATGAGTGATATCAATACAAAGCTTTCGGTTATTCCGGAAATTGAGCAGGCGCTCGTTATGACCAAAGACGGTGTCGTAGTTGATGACACATCATACCAGGCCGAACTTCTCGGGGCTAATAGCCTGTTTCTGGCTCTTTTCGCAGGGCAGATCGGGTCGCAGTTCGGCATAGGGGAATTAAAATCCGCTACGGTGCATGGCAGCGAACATCATCTGTTTCTTTTCGATTCGAAGCGCCACCATCTCTGTATTTTAGCCAAAGGTGCCGCCAACGTAAATTCACTTGATGCCGAAATTCGTCGCGTACTGGCGCAGAAATAGGGGGTTTTATGCAGGCAATAATGCTCGGTCTAACCTCGGTTCCCGGAGTTATGGGAGGAATGCTCGCTGATGAGCGCGGCAATATTCTCGCCCATTCATTTCCTCCATACTTTGATACGGCCACTATCAAAGGTGCAGCAGAGCTTCTTCAGGACAATACTGTCGGGCTTCAGGATGTTACCGGCGGGGTAAAGCTGTTTGATATTCGCTGCGAGCTGGGTCGCCTGATCATCAAGACCATTCCGCATATGTTCGTTGTCGTACTCTGCCAACCGGCAGTAAACGTTCAGCTCCTGTTCATTTCACTCAATGTCGTCATCAAAAAACTCGAGAAGATGCCGGCGGAGCAGTTTTTGCCCCAACCTGGCCAGCAAGCGACTGCACATATTCCAGCTGCAAAAACGGTTGTTGCCCCCCCTCGTCCCGTAAGTGCTGCATCAGCTGCATCAGGTCGCTATCGTGCTGTTCCGGACGGTAAAGGCGCCCTGCTGACCTGTGAAATCATGAAAGAAGCAGAGGTGTTCTTTGGTGTAGACTCGGCAACCATCAACAAGAGCACTGCGCTTGCCCTCAGTGATTATTTCGAAGTTGACCAGATCAAGAAGCTGACAATAACCAACATATCAAACGGAATCAAGAAGAACGTCCCTGTTTCGGCATTACCGCATGACCGGGATGGTGTCTATGACGGAAAAATATCTCCGTCCAAATCGTTACTTGAATCGCTTAAAACTAAAGAGGGAGATCAATTACGAGTTGAAATTGTTACTAGCCGCGGTTTTTTCGGATAGGAATGAATTTGACCTTATTTCTCGAGGTCTGCCCGGTCAGCCACTAAATACTTGCTATATCAAAGAAAACCTGACATAGTATTAAATCTTCGACGGGCAGCAATGCCCGTCGTTTTATTTTGCGGAATTGAGGAGCTTTACCCATGCAGGAACGAATCAGAAATATCGCAATTATTGCCCACGTTGACCACGGCAAGACTACCCTGGTTGATGCCATGCTTAAGCACGCCGGAGTTTACCGAGCCAATGAAGCAATCACCGAGCGAGTCATGGACTCAAACGACCTTGAAAAAGAACGCGGCATCACTATCCTGGCAAAAAGCCTCTCAATTCACCACGGCCCCTACAAGATAAATATCGTTGACACCCCCGGCCATGCCGACTTCGGCGGCGAGGTAGAACGCGTACTTAAAATGGTCGATTCCGTGCTTCTGCTTGTTGACGCTCTGGACGGCCCCATGCCTCAGACACGCTTCGTACTGAAAAAATCACTCGACCTGAATTTGAAACCGATCGTTGTAATCAACAAGATCGACCGGCCCGGCAGCCGTCCGGACGAAGTACTCAACATGGTATTCGACCTCTTCTGCGAACTTAACGCATCCGACGACCAGCTCGATTTCCCAGTGGTCTATACCAGCGCCAAGATGGGGTATGCAAAACTGGATATCAACGTCGAATCAAACAGCATGGAACCCCTCTTTGCGGTGGTAGAAGCCAACGTCCGCCCCCCAAAGGGAGATGCCAACGCTCCGTTTCAGATGTTGATCGCCAACATCGACTACAACGACTACATAGGCCGCATGGCGACAGGCCGCATCTTCAACGGCACAGTCAAGGCAGGTGAAACGGTTGCCATGATCAAAGCGGACGGAACGATCACCAAAGGTCGCATCTCCAAACTGCTCGGCTACGAAGGACTTAAGCAGGTCGAGATCGAAGAAGCCGGAACAGGCGACATCGTAACCGTGGCCGGCTTTGAGGATGTCAGTATCGGCGAGACCCTGGCCTCGGCCGAAAATCCTATCGCAGTCCCCTACGTTTCTATCGACGAGCCGACCCTGTCGATGAACTTTATCGTCAACACCTCCCCTTTTGCCGGTCGCGAAGGCAAATGGGTTACCTCGCGCAACATCCGCGAGCGCCTTACCAAGGAACTGCGTACCAATGTTTCACTGAGAGTGGCGGATACCGACAGCCCGGACACCTTCATGGTTTCCGGCCGTGGCGAACTGCATCTCTCGATCCTGATCGAGACCATGCGCCGCGAAGGGTTCGAGCTGGCTGTTTCCAAGCCCGAGGTAATTGTACGGATCAAGGACGGCGTAAAGATGGAGCCGATGGAGTATCTGGTAGTTGACGTCGCCACGGATTTTCAGGGAGCCATCATAGAAAAGATGGGGCCACGCAAGGGTGAAATGGTCGCCATGGCTCCAATGGGAGAGATGGTACGTCTCGAATTCATCATCCCGGCACGCGGCCTGATCGGTCTGCGCGGTGAGGTACTGACCGATACGCGCGGCACTGCCGTTATGACGCATACCTTTCACGAATATGCACCATACAAGGGTGACATTCCTGGCCGTAAAAACGGCGCACTGATAGCCATGGACCATGGCGAAACCACTGCCTACTCGCTGGATGCCCTGCAACCGCGCGGCACCCTGTTTATCGGCGCCGGAGTCGAAGTCTATGGCGGTATGATAATCGGCCAGAACAACAAGGATAACGACCTGGAAATCAACCCCTGCAAAGGGAAAAAATTGACCAACGTGCGCGCCTCCGGCACCGACGATGCCATCAAATTGACCCCGCCAAAGCTAATGACGCTTGAGCAGGCGCTGGAGTTTATCGAGGACGACGAACTGGTGGAGGTTACTCCAAACTCGATCCGTCTGCGCAAGAAAGAGCTTGATCCGACCCGCCGCAAGCGTTCAGGCAAGAATTAGTAACCAGATCCATCTATACATCAGAAAAGGGCCGGGACTTTTTCCCGGCCCTTTTTTTATTCTTCGCGAAGATACGGAACGGCGATCAATCCAACGGCAATCACGCTCGGAATAATCAGGTGATTTTTAATCCGACGGATGCTATAGTTCGCCGTAAATATTCCAGACTTTCGAGACGGGGCATGAACCATGGCACAGCAAACAATCTATCTGATAGGTGCAGGTTTTACCGGTTGGGATGGTTTCCCTGCCAAGGCGCTGGAGATCATCAGTTCGGCCGATATCATGATCGGCCATCAACGGCATTTAGATGTGTTCCCCGATTTTTCGGGCGTCAAGCGCGAGCTGGGCGATCTTTCCGAACTCGTTGATTTTCTCAAGAAAACCGAGCAGTGCGTGGTTCTGCTTGCATCGGGGGATCCGACTTTTTTCGGTATCTCGCGCTTCCTGCTGCGCAACCTCCCTAAAGAACGTATCGAGATATTTCCCAATGTCACCAGCATGCAGTACGCTTTTGCCCGCATCAAAGAGCCATGGGATGACGGCATCTTCGTTTCGGTCCACGGACGTGGCATGCATCAGGCTGTTGACAAGATCATAGCCGCTGAAAAGGCCTGCGTACTGACCGACAAAGTCAATACTCCTGCCGCCATTGCTGCTGAGCTGATCGAACGGGGAGCGGAAGGGTATGAGGCATGGCTCTGCGAAGATCTCGGCATGCCGACCGAGAAATTTACCAAGACTCCATTACGCGGTCTGCTCGACATCTCAGCCTCC
>JBAYTT010000094.1:0-14256 GCA_041675485.1 Pelobacteraceae bacterium
CAGGGATGCCAAGGAACTGCGCGTCAAGGAAACCGACCGGATCACCGCCATGGCCGTCAATCTGGGCAAGCTTGGGGTTACGGTAACCGAATGCGAAGACGGCATGGACATAACCGGTTCCGAGCAACTGCTGGGCGGGACCGTGGATAGTTCCGGAGACCACCGCATCGCCATGTCCATGTCGGTGGCCGCCCTCGTGGCAGAAGGTCCGATCACCGTCACCGATATCGGTTGCGTGGCAACATCTTTCCCGACCTTTTTCCCGCTGCTGGAAAAAGTGACAGCAAAATAAGCATGGCAAACAGGCCTGACGGCATTGTCATAGCGATCGACGGTCCCTCCGGAGCGGGCAAAAGCACCATCGCCCGGCTGCTTGCGGAGCATCTCGGCTATATCCAGATAGACACCGGCGCCATGTACCGGGCCGCGGCCCTGCTCCTGTCCCGTGCGGGGGTGGATCTGGAAGACCTGGATGCGGTCGAGCGGTTCTGCAGCACTATCGATATCCGGCTGGAGCTGTCTGGCGGCAAGCAGGTCGTACGGGGCAACGGCGCGGATGTGACGGACCAGATCCGCACCCCGGAAATGTCGCTGCTGACGTCCCGCACCTCGACGCTCAAGCCGGTGCGTGAAGCGTTGTTGAAATCGCAGCAGCAGATGGGGCGCAGGGGCGGCGTCGTCCTCGAAGGGCGTGATATCGGTACGGTGGTGTTCCCTGACGCTGAAATGAAATTTTACCTGAGCGCTTCTGTTGAAGAGCGTGCAAGAAGACGCTGTGAAGAGTTGACCGGCAAAGGTGAAACGGTTACTCTTGATGAGACGATAGCTGATGTAGCCGCAAGGGACCGGCAGGACTCGGAGAGAGATATTGCACCGCTCAGGCAGGCGGAAGATGCCGTTCTGATCGATTCGTCCCGCCTTTCCATAGAAGAGGTGCTGGCCGGAATGATTACGCTCTGTCGCAGCAGGATTGAGTCCATGAAAGTATCGCTATGAAAGTAATTCTTGCCAAACAAGCTGGCTTCTGCTTCGGGGTAAAGCGTGCAACACAGATGGCTTTTGAAGCGGCCGGCAAGGATCAGAAGACCTACACGCTCGGACCGATCATTCATTCGCCCCAGGTAGTCGGTAAACTGGAAGAGCTGGGTATTCGTGCTCTAGATTCCCTTGAAGGTCTTGAACATGGGACCGTGATAATCCGCTCTCACGGTGTCGAGCAGAATGAGATCAACGAGGCGCATGAGAAGAATCTCGTCATCGTGGATGCTACCTGCCCGTTTGTCAAAAAGGCCCAGGAACATGTAAAAAGTCTTTCAGAAGCAGGTTATGGGGTAATTGTTGTTGGCGATGCCGATCATCCTGAAGTTCAGGGGATCGTCTCCTACGGGGGCGAGAATATTTTTGTCGTCGCATCCGGAGAAGATGTAAAGAAACTTCCCAGGATGAACAAGATCGGTGTGGTTGCGCAGACAACCCAGTCATTCGAAAACCTGAAAAACGTTGTGAGCGAGTGCATACAGCGTGGTAAGGAAATCCGGGTTTACAATACAATCTGCGATGCAACCGCGGTGCGCCAGGAAGAAGCAAAAGAACTTGCCGGCCACGTCGATTGCATGCTGGTTATAGGCGGCTTCAACAGCGCCAATACCCGCCGGTTGCTTGAAGTATGTGCCGAGCTCCAGCCTCGCACCTATCATATTGAAACTGCGGCAGAGATTAATCCGGACTGGTTTGAAGGTGCCGAGACGGTCGGGGTGACTGCCGGCGCCTCGACGCCGAAGTGGATCATTGATGAAGTTGTGAACAAAATTGAGGAATTGAATAAAAGCGATTGAAATATTTGACACATATTGTTACATTACCAAGCTAAATTAAAACAGAAGAACGATAATCGTCCAGGGGGTATGGTGTAATGGTGAATTTCAAAAGGCTTGACGCTGCCGGAGAAGAGAATGAAGAGCTCGACGGCGACCAGCAGAGCAGTGAATTTGCAGCGCTTTTCACTGAAAGTTTAAAAGATCGTCCCGAACGGGATAAAATCATAGAGGGAACTGTTGTGCGCGTGGATCAGGATACAGTCCTCGTTGATATCGGATTAAAGTCGGAAGGTCACGTGCCAGCCGCTGAATTCCGGAACGCTGACGGCGAAATGACCGTACAGATCGGCGACAAGATCCGCGTGTTGATGACTCGTCAGGATGGCTCAAAAGGGTATGTTCTTTCAAAGAAGAAGGCCGACTATCTGTCCGCATGGGACAAGATCGGCGATGCCTGCCAGGAAGGCGGCATCATTGAAGGTACCATTACCGGCAAGGTAAATGGCGGTTTTACCGTGGACATCGGAGTACAGGCGTTCCTTCCTTCCTCACAGGTTGATATCCGTCCTTCATCCGACTCCGACAGCTATATCGGCGTTAAATCCCGTTTCAAGGTTATCAAGATCAATCAGCGTCGTGATAACATCGTGCTGTCCCGCCGTGCTGTCCTTGAAGAGGAGCGTGCAGCGGTACGCGACGTGACTCTTGAGAAGCTCGAAGAAGGCCAGATCGTTCAGGGCACAATCAAGAATGTTACCGACTACGGCGCATTTGTTGATCTCGGCGGTGTTGACGGATTGCTCCATGTATCGGATCTTTCCTGGGGAAGAGTTGGCAAGCCGGCGGATGTTCTCAAGCCGGGTCAGCAGATTACTGCCAAGGTTCTGAAGTTCGACCGCGCCAAAGGGAAAATCTCTCTCGGCATCAAGCAGACACTTACAGACCCCTGGCTCGACGTACCTGCCAAGTTCCCTGTTGGACAGCGTGTTCGCGGCCGCGTCGTCAGTCTGATGGAATACGGCGCATTTGTTGAATTGGAGTCGGGCATCGAAGGTCTGATTCACGTTTCCGAAATGTCCTGGACAAAGCGTGTTCGCCGTGCCGCCGATATTCTGAATATCGGTGACGAAGTTGAAACGGTTATCCTCGGCATCGATATGGGGAACCGCAAAATTTCTCTGGGCCTCAAACAGGTCTCCGAAAACCCCTGGAATACAATTGCCGAGAAATACCCGGCTGGTACGAGAATCGAAGGTCAGATCAAGAATATGACTGATTTCGGAATGTTTATCGGTATCGAAGACGGCATCGACGGTCTGGTGCATGTCTCTGACATGTCGTGGACAAAGCGCATCAAGCACCCTGGTGATGTGTATGAAAAAGGGAGCCTTGTTCAGGCGGTTGTTCTGAAGGTTGATGTCGAAAATGAGCGTCTTTCTCTCGGGATCAAGCAGCTCGAGCCTGATCCATGGAGCCTTGCGCCGGGTAAATACCGTGCCGGAGTAGTGGTTACCGGTAAAGTTACTTCTTTGACTGATTTCGGTATTTTTGTTGAACTGGAAGAAGGCATCGAAGGCCTTATTCACGTATCGGAACTGTCACGTGAAAAAGTTGCCTCAGCCAAGGAATTCGCCGCTGTCGGTGACAACCTCGAAGCTGTAGTATTAAGCTGTGATCCGAAGGAACGCCGGATATCCCTCTCCATTAAAACGATGCATGTTGCTGCGGAAAAAGCTGAATTTGAGCAGTACATGGGGTCGCAGGGAGAGTCTACATCAACGTTTGGCGACCTGCTCAAACAGAGCCTAACCAACAGAACCAACTAATATTTAATTTTATGCATAAGAGGGATGTATGACCAAGAGCGAACTCATTGAAAAAGTAGTGCAGTCACATGGGATGCTGAATGCCAAGGTTTCTGAAATCGTCGTCAACACGGTATTCGACTCCATTGAGGAAGCACTGAAATCCGGTGACAAAGTTGAAATACGCGGCTTTGGCAGTTTCACTATTCGGGAGCGACTTGGCCGCGAGGCGAGAAATCCGAAAAGTGGGGAAGTAGTACGTATCCCATCCAAGAAGACCCCGTTCTTTAAAACAGGAAAAGAGCTTAAAGAACGGGTAAACTGCTGATCAGCTGTCTGCTGGCAATTTCGCCCGAATGGTGGAACTGGTAGACACAAGGGACTTAAAATCCCTCGGCTGAAAAGCTGTGCCGGTTCGATTCCGGCTTCGGGCACCACCAAAAAAAACAAAGGGTTATGCATTTACGTGCATAGCCCTTTGTTCGTTTGTATGTGGAAATGGGAGCTATCTGGTTGTAGCGGTTTACGCCGGTGGGCGATGGCAGATGATCAGCCGCCATCGCTGTTTTTCTACTTTCAGCCAACCGTACAAATAGCGCGTGTTTCTTTCAAATAGTATCAGTTGCGACAATGCAGGGCTGATCATCCTCTTGCCCGGGTGCTTCACCTTCAAACTCTTCATCGTCGATATACGGTTCGGTTCTTCTTCCCAGGGCAGCAATCACTTTGCCGCTTATCAAGCCACTGCCGGCGGCGACTGCTACCGTTATCAGTATACCGGTCAGTTGTGCCCCGACATTGATGCCGCTGACGACGAACAGGGCAGCAAATCCGCCGAATAGTCCCGGTAGTCCGTGCAGGTAGAGCACACCGCAGGTATCGACTTTTTTTGTCATATCCGTCAGTCGGGCTTGAATTATTGCGAAGCCGAAGGTGGAGACGATTCCGGCCATAATACCGATCGCAAAGGCCGAGCCGGGAACGGCCAGGTCACAGGTCGAGCCGATGGCTACGCCACCTGCCAGCGTCGCGTTAGCGATATCCGCAGCGGATATCTTGCCCCTCAGTCTGACCGAAGCGAAATACGTGGCAATGGTCGATCCGCACAGTGCCAGTATTACATTGACGGCTGTTCGCGGCACATCCGCCGGCGCAACCAGCGCTGCACAGAAACTTGGCCAGAAGACCCACAGCACCATGCTTCCGAGAAGCGAATACCGGTCGCTGGTGTCATCGCACTCGATCGGAGCGTCATACTCCTTCAGCGTGGTCATCGAGGCCGCCACTCCCAGGCCGAAGATGGCGCCAAAGGCGTGAATAACGATTGAGCCGCCGGTATCGACCACTTTGCCGCTGATCAGGCCTAATCCGCCGTTGAGAACAATCCATTCGTTCAATGCATAGAACGGGACAAACAGGATGCCCAGCAGCATGTACTGACCCATTTTAAGTCGTCCCAGAACGGCTCCGGCGCAAATCAGCAGGCTTGCCGCGGCAAATTCCGCCAGAATCAGTGTGCCGATGATTCCCTCGGAGCTGCCGATGCCGTGGAAATTCTCCTTCAGGAAGTACAGCGGGATCGAAACGCTGACCAGCAGATATGTTGCCGTCAATGCCGAGCGGCCATACTTTTTGACAAACACCATCAGGAAACCGAAGCCGATCAGGAGCATTGCCATGATATGGATCGCGCGTTCGTACTTCTGGACATCGCTCAGTGCCGCAAGAGTAATGCCTGAAGTTTCGGCAGCATAAGCGCTTCCGCATGCGACAAACATCAATGTAGCGATCTGAAGCACATTTTTAATGCAGTTTTTCATGGGTATCTCCTTTGTGTATACCCCGTTAGCACATTATGTGTGCTTATACAACAAGATGTTGCTTCAAAAATAGACATTGTCTGCGCATAATGCAGGCATGTTGACGTCGAATGTTTTCTCCGGGAACAATAATTGGATACGTGGCATTTACCGGAGTGTAGAATGGCGCATTATTGACAACGGGTGGATAAGATTCGTATAGTCAGGGAGCGCGACATTCGAAGCTGCCGGTAGCGGCACCGTCCCCGACATGTCGGTACCATATCAATCAGGAGGCACCATGATCGAACTATTGCGCAAACGCCGCAGTACCCGAAAATTCACTTCAGAGAAAATAGCTCCGGAACTTATTGCCACGCTTGCTGAAGCGGCTCTCAGGGCGCCATCATCGCGGAGCATCAATCCGTGGCAGTTTGTCTTTGTGGACGATCCCGAATTACTCGGTGCACTCTCCCTGGCAAAGCAGCATGGATCTGAATTTCTGAAAAATGCCCCTCTCGGGGTAGTCGTCTGCGCCGACAGTACCAAATCCGATGTCTGGATCGAAGACTGTTCCATCGCAGCGATACTGATCCAGCTCACTGCTGTGTCATTGGGACTCGGCAGTTGCTGGGCCCAAATGCGAAGCCGGCAGCATGATGCCGAAAAAACCGCTGAACAGTATGTTCAGAAGCTTCTTGGCCTGCCGGAGCAGCTGAAAGTCGAGTGCATTCTGGGTATCGGCCATCCCGCCGAGGTGAAACAACCGTTGCCCGCCGACAAGCTACAGCGCGACAAGATACGATTCAACGTGACACGCTGAGTCAGTGGCTGCACGTTTTGTGGAGGAGAAGTAATACTTGAATGTATTGTTCGCAACTCACCGTATAAT
Organism: Pelobacteraceae bacterium; assembly: GCA_041675485.1. Classification (GTDB taxonomy): domain Bacteria; phylum Desulfobacterota; class Desulfuromonadia; order Geobacterales; family Pseudopelobacteraceae; genus JACRCG01. The sequence goes on from JBAYTT010000094.1 coordinate 6,314, forward strand.
CATAGGCTTTCTTGTCGTTTCGATTGTTATGGGGGCACTTCACCGGCGCTTGTCTTCATCCGGATCATTTGTTGCGATCCTGTATTGCCTGCCGTTCACCATCATGCATGAGACGGCTCATTTTGTGGTTGCGCTTCTTACCGGCGGAAGGCCTTCGTCGTTGAGTGTCTGGCCCAGAAGAGCAGGGGGGGGATGGGTACTCGGGAGCGTTACCGCTGTTCCGACAATCCTGTCTGCCGCTCCGACAGCGCTTGCCCCGCTGGGGTGGTTGGTGGTCGGCTATTATCTGATGGTATTTTGGGGCTCCCGCCCCGGATGGATTCCGGATTATCTGATTGTTGCCGTGTTATATGCCTGTTCGGCGGCCTGTGCTCCATCGTGGCAGGATATCAGGGTGGCACTCACCCATCCCCTCAGCCTGTTGCTGTGGCTGGGGGCCGCGTATGCGGTCGTATCGCAATGGCCTTTGCTCTGTGCGGCAGCAGGGTGGATACAGAGTCATGCTTGAAATGGTACGTCAGGAGGGTTCTTGTCAGGCATATACCGAGAAACTTTCCCGTAGTGCCTTCTTTTCAACCGGGGTAACCGGTACCGAGGGTTTCTTGTTGTCGGATGCAAGGTTCGTCAAGCGATCAGTTGACAAATTAACGATGTCCTCCGGAAGTGACACCGTTTTTCCGGTCGGGAATTTTTTTACTGCGGATGGAGATGTCTCTCCGAACCCGGATATTCTCTGCTGAGCAGGAATAATCCGTTGTTGAAGAGTGCTTTCGTTAACCGGCTGCATGGCTGCTCACCTTTCTTTATTGTTGGCGGTTGACCGCGTGATGGTAATGCTCCAGTTTTCTCAGGATTAATGCTACCGCATTGTCCAGAACGATAGTGAGATCCTGAAGGGCTGACTGATTGTAGCGGGTGGCAATCCGGTTCAAAACCCTGCATGTTATATCCGGGTTGGTATACCAGGGCATTTTCCTCATCTCCTTCCTGTCACGGTGTGGTAAAACCGTCCTGATGCCGTTATCGCCGAGTCTGTGGTGTTGCTCTAGGCAAAGCATAAGACGTACCACTTTCGTAAAATTCAACGATTAAAGCATGTTATCTCGTTGATAGTTCGCAATTTTTAGCCGGACCCGGAGTTCTGTCGGTTTTTTGAATGCGGCGGTTCAGGCCGTGACAAGTTTCTGACACGATGTTGTGCCGCATGTCCAGCAGTTGTATACGACAAAATTGAAGCAAGGGGATTGTATGAAAACATACAGTGATTATCTGCACGAGGCCGTCACAGCCGCCCGGATCGCCGGACGCTATCAGAAGTACCGCTTCGCCTCGATTCTGAACGTAGAGATGAAGGGGGACAAGGACCTGGTAACCGAGGTTGACAGGGAATCGGAGCGGTTGATCGTGGAGCACCTGCTTTCGCGCTTTCCCGACCACGACATTGTCGCCGAAGAGAGTGTCTATCCCCAAACCGGTTCTCCGTTCCGCTGGATCATCGATCCGGTTGACGGCACGACCAACTATGCCCACGGTTTTCCCTGGTTCTGTGCCTCGCTCGGGCTGGAACAGGATGGCGAACTGATTGCCGGGGTGATCTATAATCCGGTGTACGACGAACTTTTTACGGCCACCAAAGGAGGCGGCGCCTATCTGAACGGCGTCCGTTTGTCGGCATCCATCAGGGCCCCCCTGAAAAACACCCTGCTCGGCACCGGTTTCCCCTACGATTGCGCCACCGATCCGGCCAACAACTTTGCCAGTTTCATCGCCTTTCAAAAGAGTGCCCGGGGCATCCGCCGGGCCGGTGCCGCCGCGCTCGATCTGGCCTATGTGGCGGCAGGGAGGCTGGATGGTTTCTGGGAGCTCAAGCTGAAACCGTGGGATGTGGCGGCAGGAGTGCTGCTGGTGCGCGAAGCGGGCGGGGTGGTTACGACGTTTGACGGTTCCGACTACGATATTTTCAACAACCGGATCGTGGCGAGTAACGGGTTGATTCATGAGGAGATGGTGGCGATGTTGGCAACGGTTGCATCCGGAATTGATGACGGGGCATAGTTCCAGGAAGGAGGTCATATCGTGACCGCCTTAGAAAAGTTGGCGTTACGTGGTGCCGGGGCGGGTTTTGCGAAGTTTGACCTATAGAAAGGGGACAGCGTTTTCGCCATCCCCTGGCCCTCCATAAATACCAATGCTTATCATGTCAGGCTTAACGCTTGATTATTGTCGTTGCTTCAGCACCCTTTGGCAGAAACACACTCACTGCAACTCTGGTAACCACGTTACCGTTATTTACAACCCAGTGCTCATGACCAGGTGATTCCGTCCAACTATCCCCCTGTTTTGCAATTTTCTCTGTTCCATTCTCATGGAGAGTCAATTCACCACTCAGTACCAGCACAAGAACCTGGCCGCCGTGTTTATGCAGGGGGAAACCCGCACCAGGACCAAAATCATAGATGGCACTTACCAGCTCATAATCTCCTGAGGGCGCACTGATTGGAACCTTGGCCGTATAGGGAATCGTCGGCGCCAGAAGTGTGGTTGATGCAATAATCTCATCTGCCAGCGAAACAGAGGCCGAAAGAAGCATCGAAAGGAAAATGATGAGAAAGCGTTGTACAGTTTTCATATCGTACCTCCTTTGTTTTACCAATTATTATCCAACTTCTGTCTCATGATAACACAAATGGATGCGTTTGAATCACCCATCAAGCTGCCGTCAGGTAGCGAATTGAGCAGCTTAATGATCGTTTCTTGAGTTTGGCGGGGCGATGTAAAAGGGTTGGTTGGGACGGGTAGGAGTGAGGGGGATATCGTCAGGCTATAGAGCCGGTTTACAAGCATATTCGGATTTAATATAATGAACTGCAGAAGTAAAAAATAAATCGAGGAGTTCAACCATGAAAAGGATCGCTGCTGTAATCTCAGCTTTGATGGTTTCTGTGTTGTTCTCAGCAATAGTACCCTTAAGAGCGGAAAACTATTCGGCACCATTTGGATCATATGGAAAAAGCGTGCAATCCAACCAGAAGAATGAATGTCTGCTTGTTGCCAAAAACTGTGCAACAGAATCCAGTACAGTGCGGGAAAGGGTAAAGGATCTGAGAAAAGAGATTTCAAAAGGTTATAAAGTATACTCTCCAACTGAGCTGAAGATACTGAAAGAACAGCTTAAATGGATTGAATACGACAGCAAAAGAGGTGATGTTAGCTGAATTAATTTTGAGCTGCGTTGATGCGGAAAAGGGACCGTGGGGATTACCTCGTTCAGAAAAGGTGATCGATATGTAAGACAAAGCCTTCGCGAACTGATTGGGAGCGTGTTGGACGAGGAGATCGATTATTCCGGTATTCCGCCCGTTGACGCCAATTCTTTAAAGAGACTCATGTCCGATGGCCGGAGAAGTAGAAACAGGTCACGCTTCGCATTGATCCCGATGTAAACAAGTTTTTAAAAAAACAGGGGAAGTGCTATCAATCCATGATCAATGCCGTGTTACGCAAGTATGTGGAGGCGCACGGGCACTGAACAAACAGAAAATAGATCTGTCCCGGATTTCCCGAGGCCAGTTCTGCTTGAAAAGAGCACAGAACAGGGTATCATTACCTGTAATTGACTTCGAGGGTGCCCATGTTTCGCATGAAGAGTTTTCTCATCCTGATCACGCTCGTGCTCCTGCCGTTTACGGCGATGGCGCTGGACGTCCCGCAGCTTGCGGGGCGGGTCAACGACTACGCCCGGATCCTATCTCCCGGAGAGGCCGCCACGCTGGAACAGAAACTGGCCTCCTTCGAACATGATCAGTCAACACAGGTGGTCGTACTCACGGTCCCGTCGCTGCAAGGCGATGACATTGACCAGTTTGCCATTCACGTTGCCGATCAGTGGAAGATCGGCCAAAAGGGCAAGGACAACGGCGTGATCCTCATTCTGGCCCAGGCAGAACGGAAGGTGCGCATCGAGGTGGGGATGGGGCTCCAGGGGGTATTGCCGGACATTACCGCCGGCCGCATCATCCGTGACGTCATGCGGCCCTATCTCCGCAGCGGCGACTATGACCGGGGCGTAGATGCCGGTGTCGAAGCGATCATGGCCGCCACCAAAGGCGAGTTCACGGCAGCCCCCGGAGACCGGACGCACCGCCCGAAGCAACGGGATGCCTCCCGGTTTCTCACCTTTCTGCTTTTCACCGGCATTGCCGCGGCTGCCCTCGGCTCCGTATCCCGCCCTCTGGGAGGCGCTGCCGGCGCGATCGGGCTTCCCATTGCCGCCGCCTCGTTCTTTCCCGGATTATCGCTGACCATTCTGCTCGTACTGGCTGCCGTCGGCCTCGTTGCCGGTATCCTGATCAGTTTCCTGTCCCTGTTCGGCGGGGGCGGTTCCGGTGGCGGAGGGTTCTACGGCGGGGGGGGCTTTGGCGGAGGGTTCGGCGGTGGTGGCTTCGGTGGCGGCGACGGCGGTTTTTCCGGAGGCGGAGGCGGCTTTGACGGTGGCGGCGCTTCCGACGGGTGGTGACAACTATGACCAGAACTACGGTAACATACCTGAACAGTGAACAGGAAGCCCTCATCCGGGAGGCGGTCGAACGGGCCGAGTCCGGCACGTCGGGAGAAATCGCCCCCATGCTGGTGGCGGAGAGCGACGACTACCGGGAAGCCGCCGTGCATGCCGCCCTGATTGCGGCAACTCTCCTCTCCCTGCTGATCATCGAATTCATCATCAAGGACAGCTCGGTGTGGTTCTTTATCCCGCTCACCTTCATTCTCTACCTGCCTCTGCTGGCTCTGGCCCGCCGCCTCCCGGCGCTCAAACTCGCCTTCACCCCGGCCGCGCGGGTACGTGCCGTAGTGCAGCAACGTGCCGTGCGCGCCTTTCACGAAAGGGGACTCCACCGCACCCGCGAGGAAAACGGCATCCTCATCTTCATCTCCCTGCTGGAGCGCAAGGTCTGGATCCTGGGTGACCGCGGCATCAACAAGGTCATCCCGCCGGAGCGCTGGATCGCTCTCGCGTCCGCCCTGGCCGCGGGGATACGCGCGGGTCGCCTGACGGAGACGCTTGCCACCACCATCGCCGAAGTTGGCGATATCCTGAAAGAACACTTTCCTTGCCGCACGGATGATACCAACGAACTTCCTGATCTGATCGAGGAATGAAGCTGTTTTGCACTGCCGGTCTGGTGTGCCGGCTGACGCAAGGAATGTTAGCGCAGTGCCGGTCAAGAGCCACCGCCGTTTCTTGAGCTTGATGGGAACGATGCAAAAGGGTTGGTTGGGGCGGATGGGGAGTGAGGGGTGGGTTTTGGTCTGATCCGTTGACAGGGAGGCACTGCCGGAGTAAGGTGAGCGATCTTTAGTAAGTTAGAAATCATTTTTGTATGATTTCGTAAACGCACTATCCTGTTTTTCAGGGTTATGTTATGGAGTTTTTATGGAGCGGGATTGAGTTAGATAGATGACAGAAGCCGCTTTACCGGTTTGCCGGTGGAGCGGCTTTTTTATTTTATGGAGAATAGTATGTCACAAGGCAAAAGATGGACACATGATGAGTTGATGCTGGCGATGAACCTTTATTGCAAGCTCCCATTTGGTCAACTGCGCCATGGCAATCCCCTGATCATCGAAGTCGCGCAGAAGCTTGGCAGGACGCCGAGCAGCCTTTCTATGAAGCTTTGCAACCTTGCTTCCCTCGACCCGTACCATCAGTCTCGCGGCATCAAAGGGCTGAGTGGTGCGAGCCGCGCAGACCGGGAAGCTTGGGATGAGTTCACTGCAAATTGGGAACAGTACGGCGTGTCAAGCGAGGAACAGTTGCAGTTACTGCTTGGGCATGCCGAAGAAGGAAAACCGGCAATTGTTGCGACCAGCAAGGGCAGACCGCAACGCCAATCAGCTATCAAGTCACCTACATATGAGCCTACCGGACCGACTGAAAAGGTCATCACAGTCAAGGCTCGCCTCGGCCAGCATTTTTTCCGCCAGAGCGTGCTTGCTTCCTATAACAGTTGCTGCTGCATAACTGGCAATCCGGTTCCGGAGTTACTGGTGGCAAGTCACATTCTGCCGTGGGGCAAGTACCCGGAGCAGAGGCTCAACCCGAGCAACGGCCTATGTTTAGCACAGACCCAAGATGCCGCATTTGACAAGGGGTTTATAACCTTGGATGAAAATTATCGACTCGTTATTAGTCCCTATTTGCGGGAGTTTCTGCCGAACGATTCGTTGACGCGGAACTTCTTGGATTATGAAGGTAAGCAGATCGTGATGCCGGAAAAGTTTCCGCCGGATGTAGGGTTTATGCAGATGCACCGGGAAGAGGTGTTTCAGCATTCATAATTCATCCCTCATAATTGCTGTGTTCGTTGCCGGTGGAGATGCTTGAGGATAATCGGCGGGGTGGGTGATGATAGTGAAAGGAAAAGGTGTCTCGTGTAAGGGACTGACCCTTTTGACTGCACCTAATAGGTTTATTTATGGCTATTTCTGATTATGAAGATAAAAGACCCGTTGCAACCAGCCCGGCTTCAAGTGGCCCTGCAGGCCCTCATTTTGAAGGCGAAGTGGGCGCTTTTTACCTGTTGTCCATGCTGGCCGGTGCAGAACCTCGCGGTCTACCCGGCACTTTGGTCGACCGTGTTGAGCTCCAGCGGGCAGCCGAGGGTTTTCCGCTTGATGATGTTATTGTTCGTGCCCACGATGCACTCGGTTCACCCGCTGTTCTTGAAATTCAAGTAAAGCGCTCGATAAGTTTCGCACCCAAAGATCCAATATTTCGCGCAGTCGTAGATCAAATAGCCCAGGCATCACGAAAGCCTGAATTCAGAATCAGCCGTTATGAGTTAGCAATTGCAACTGCACGCACATCCGGGAAGATCGGTGCCTATCAGGACGTTCTGACTTGGGCGAGACAGCTGGGTGATGCGACAACTTTTACGGCTCGAATTAATCGCCCAGGCTCTGCTAGCGAGGACATGCGCACCTTCGTGCACACCTTTAAAACGCATTTGCACAATAGTGGGGCACCAAATGATGATGAGACAGTCTGGTTTTTACTAAGCAGGCTCCAGATCCTCGTGTTTGATTTCACTATTACGGGGTCTGCGTCAGAGGCACTAGCTAATGAACGTGCAGTCCATGCTCTCCACCCTGACGATGCGCTTCGAGCCTCAGACTTTTGGAGCTCTTTAGTCGAGCTCACGATTCAGATTGCCGCTAGCGGCGGTGATCGTGATCGCGATAGGTTAATAGAAGATTTGACAAGCAGGTCCTTTCGCCTTAGCGGCCAGCGGCGCTATACAGCCGTCCGTACGGCTCTCACCGAATATTCAAAAAATGCCCTCAGCGACATCAGTGATCATATCGGCGGCATAATGCTAACACGCCATGAGCATGTCGGAGCCATTCATGCGGCGTTGGACGATGGCCGCTATGTTGAGATCAGAGGCGACGCCGGCGTCGGCAAATCTGGAGTTCTGAAGCATTTTGCACAACAAGTTGCCATAGAGTCACAGGTTATTGTTTTCAGTCCAAGCAGGACGATACCAAAAGGCTGGGCAGCTATGCGTGCTGCACTCGGATTTGATGGTACTGCGCGAGATCTATTGGTGGATATAGCGGCGGGGGGCGGAGCAACTCTTTTTATCGACAACCTTGATTTATTTAACGATGAAGAGCGCAGGACCGTTGTTGACATTATTCGTGAAGCTGCCGGCGTTCAAGGATTCTCCGTCATTGTGACAGCGAGACGTAATTTCGGTATCGAGGAGCCAAACTGGCTACCAGCAGAAATACTAGACCGTTTGGGACGCGCTGAACCGGTCATGATCAACGAATTAACTGATTCCGAAGTAGGTGAAATAAAGCACGCAGCACCAGCCCTATCTTCGCTGTTGGCTGATAATCACCCGGCACGCAAAGTTGCTCGGAACCTTTTCCGACTCAGC
>JBAYTT010000095.1:0-14236 GCA_041675485.1 Pelobacteraceae bacterium
CCGTGGCCTGCTCAGCCGCATGACAGCGCTTGAGGTGCCGGTTGCGAATGAAATGCTTGATCCGATTACTCCGGAATACGTGGCCGATCTTATTTGCTGGGGCGCTATCGGTGCCCGTACCACCGAATCCCAGACCCATCGTGAGTTGGCCAGCGGCCTGTCGTTTCCAATCGGTTTCAAAAACGGTACTGACGGCAACCTGCAAATCGCTATTGATGCCATGAAGGCTGCACAACACCAACACAGCTTCCTCGGCATCAACCGGGAAGGGCGGACTTCCATCATCCAGACCAGCGGCAACCCGGATGTGCATATTGTGCTTCGGGGCGGATCGAAAAAAGTCAACTATCACCCCGAAGATATTGCCCATACAGAAGAGCAGCTGGGCAAAAACGGCCTGCTGTCAACCATAATGGTGGACTGCAGCCATGGCAATTCAAACCAGGACTATCAGAAACAGCCTGAAGTTCTGGAGTGTGTTGTCGATCAACTGCTGGCCGGTAACAGCTCGATCTCGGGTGTCATGATCGAAAGCAACCTCGAAGCGGGTAACCAGAAAATACCGGCTGATCTCAGCCAACTGAAATACGGTGTTTCAATAACCGATGCCTGCATCGACTGGGCAACGACGGAAAAAATCCTGTTGAACGCGCACAGCAGGCTGAAACAACGGAAATAGATTATGCAGGGGTAGGGGCGAGTGTTGTTCGCCCCTACTCAGCCTCGTACATCATTCTCATGCCGCTTGCCGCCCGGCCCAGCGGCCCGTTAAACGTTCCTTCGGCACCTTCAACCAGCAGATCCATATAATTGACCTTTTTTTTCGGCGGCAGCAGCAGTTCCGGTTCACCTGATATACCCGCCAGTTTCCCCGCCTCTTCAATTGCATCCTGCAATGTTCCAAGACGATCCACCAGTTTATGTTCTTTGGCCTGTTCGCCTGACAGTATCCGTCCGTCCGCAATCTTACGCACATCTTCGACAGGGAGCTTACGCCCCTCCGCCACCGCTTTGACAAACTGTTCATGGGTGTTGTTTATCACCGCTTGCAGCATGGCGCGATCTTCTGCAGAGAACTTACGCAGCGGTGAGCCGGAGTCCTTGTATTTACCGGTTTTCAGTGTGTGTGATTTGATCCCGATTTTATCCATCAGCGATTCGATATTGGACAGTTTGAGAATGACCCCGATGCTGGCGGTAATGGTGCCGGGGTTTGCATAAATCATGGTTGCCGGTGCGGAAATGTAATACCCGCCGGAGGCGGCCAGGCTCCCCATTGAAACTATTATCTTCTTTTTGGCGGCAAACTTTTTAACCTCGGAGTATATCTCTTGCGACGGAGCGACGATTCCACCGGGAGAGTCAACGCGGAGCACGACTGCCTTGACGGAATCCTGTTTAAGGAAATATTTTAACTGCCTGATCGTTTCCTTGGAATCGAGAATCATTCCCTTTACTTCAATCAGGCCGACCCCTTCCTTGCTTGTTAAAGAGGTATCTCCGGTGCCGATTATTGTTGCGGCAATTCTCACGGAAAGTGCAAATAGAATCACGAGCGAAGCCAGGCCAGCCGCGGCAATTATGATCGTTTTTTTTGACATTTGCAGGCACCTTATGAAGATTTTGTCTTTTGAGAAGGAGGCATATCTGCTAAAGTAGCGCAATGAAAGTTCTTGTTGTTTCGGATACCCACGGCAATGTTTCCCGTGCTTTTACTGCTCATACACTTTCCGAACCGGTAGATATAATCATACATTTGGGAGATGGGAGCGCTGATGCGGATGTGCTCCGGTCTGCGCTGGATATTCCGGTTATCAACGTTGCCGGCAACTGCGACCCCGGTTCAAATGCACCGCGCGAACTGGTATGGGAGTGTGAAGGAAATCGGATTCTGCTGACTCACGGGGATGCCTATCAGGTCAAGTCCGGTTTTGGCCGGCTGCGACAGAGAGCGCAGGAACTCGGTGTTGATGCAGCTTTTTTCGGACATACTCATCAGAGTCTGCTTGAAAACAATTCAGGCCTCTTGTTGCTAAATCCCGGTACACTTGCCAACCACGGTCATCACCGCAGCTACGCAGTAGCAGATATTACACCCGAGGGAATTGACTGCAGACATTACGATATAGCTTAACTGTCGCCCTCTCTGTTTAATGCCTCCCGACCTTTATGTACCGCTTTTTCCAGCCTGCGCCGCCGCGGCCAGGTTACGATGAAATCAACAGGCCCGGACAGCACGTAAATCAGCATTACGCTGAACGTCATGACGACCGGTTCGGCGGCTACCACAATCAACAGAACCACAGCAAGCAGCAGAAAGCCGAACGGCTGGCGTTTTATCAGGGCGGGATCTTTGAACGAATAGTATCTGAAGCTTGACACCATAAGGAATGCCAGCAGATAGATCATTGCGATGATGGCAAGTTTTTTATAGGAACTTGGCCAACCGAAATGGGTAAAGAGCAGCACCGTTGAAGCAACCATGCTTGCCGCCGCCGGAATAGGCAATCCTACAAAACGTTTGCTTTCCACAGTATCAACCTGCACGTTGAAACGGGCAAGCCGTAACGCACCGCAGACAAGAAACAAAAACGATGCAACCCAGCCAAGTCGGCCAAATGGTTTGAGCGCCCAGGCATACATGAGGAAGGCCGGGGTAACACCAAAAGCAACCAGATCTGCAAGGGAATCAAATTCCACCCCGAATTTACTGGTGGTGCCGGTCATGCGGGCTACCTTGCCATCGAGACCATCACATACAGCCGAAATGAAGATCCAGACTGCCGCTGATCCGTAATTACCGTTCAAGGTTGCGACCATGCTGTAAAAACCTGCAAAAAGACTCGCTGCTGTTATGAGATTGGGCAGAATATAAATGCCCCGCTTCATGTTTTCCTTCTTTTCAGGCGCCGCTTCCAGCGATTCATCACTCATGAGGTCGTTTCCTTCTCTAGGCGATTTTGGCCAGCACGGTCTCGCCCGCCACTGTCTTGTCGCCAAGCTTTACCAGTGGTACGGCGTTTGTTGGCAGATAAACGTCAACCCGTGAGCCAAATCGAATCAGACCATACCGTTCGCCGCGTTTCAACAGATCTCCAATCATTGGATAACTGATGATGCGTCGAGCTATCAAACCGGCAATCTGGACGAACGCTATTCTGACACCGTCGGATATCTCCAGTACTATCCCGTTGCGCTCGTTTTCACAGGAGGCGCGCCCGTCTCGGGCATCAAAGAATTTCCCCTGATGGTGGAAAGTTTCAATTACCTTTCCGTCAAAAGGGACTCGATTGACATGGACATTGAAAACCGACATGAAAATACTGATTTTTAAAGCTGCTACGCCAAGTGGCGTTTCCGGAACCGTTTCAACAACAATAACCGTTCCATCAGCAGGAGCAACGACGGTGGTTTCATCGGCAGGAACTACTCTTTCAGGATTCCGAAAGAAATAAAGCACAAACAGCGTCAAGATAAATGCAAGTACTGCTGGAATGAAAAGGACCGTTGAACTCAGGTTCCAGGCTGAAAAAGCCAGCAAAACCGTTAATCCTACGGAATAAGCGATGAATGGATACCCTTCTCGGGCAATTGGGGATGAATTATTCATGTACCTGCCTAGTCCTGTAAAACAGGATAAGTATGTTATCGAAAATGTTTCCTGTCAAAAAAGTGCAGTAAATATTTCTAACTTGCTAAATGCGAAGACACCCCTCTCCTGGTGGAAGAGGGGTGTCTGAATTCGCGTCGGTGAATTAGTTTTTGGTTTTGTCGACGATTTTCTTGATCCAGGGCATCATGCTTCGCAGCTGCTCACCGACCACTTCGATCGGGTGGGCGGCGTTGAGTCGACGGCGTGCCGTCATCTCAGGATAGTTCGATGCTCCTTCAAGAATGAACTGCTTGGCGTAATTGCCATTCTGGATGTTGTTCAGGCACTCCTTCATGGCTGCGCGGCTCTGGTCATTGATCACGCGCGGACCGGTGACATATTCGCCGTATTCAGCGTTGTTGGAGATGGAGTAGTTCATGTTGGCGATGCCGCCTTCATACATCAGGTCGACAATCAGTTTGAGCTCGTGCAGGCACTCGAAATAAGCCATTTCAGGAGCATAGCCGCCTTCCACCAGGGTCTCGAAACCGGCCTTTACCAGCTCAACCGCTCCGCCGCAGAGTACAGCCTGCTCGCCGAACAGGTCGGTTTCGGTTTCATCCTTGAAGGTGGTTTCGATGATGCCGGTACGGCCGCCGCCGATAGCGCTGGCGTAGGAAAGAGCAACTTCGCGGGCCTTACCTGATGCATTCTGAAAGACTGCAATCAGGTCAGGAATGCCGCCACCTCTGACAAATTCGGAGCGAACCGTGTGACCCGGAGCTTTCGGGGCGATCATGATGACGTCGAGGTCGGCGCGCGGCACGACCTGGTTGTAGTGGATGGCAAAGCCGTGGGCAAAGGCCAGGGTTGCGCCTTTTTTGAGCTTCGGCGCGATTTCGTCGCGGTAGAGAGTTGACTGGAACTCATCAGGTGTCAGGATCATTACCAGATCAGCTGTAGCAACAGCTTTGGCAACAGTTGCCACCTTGAGGCCGGCATTTTTCGCCTTGATGGCAGAGGTAGAGCCTTCACGCAGAGCCACCGTTACATCAACACCCGAATCCTTGAGGTTGCAGGCATGGGCATGGCCCTGGGAGCCGTAACCGACGATGGTAACTTTCTTCTTCTTAATCAATTTGAGATCACAATCACGATCATAATAAACATTCATGCTGATATATCCTCCACCAAATTTATATCCGGCAAACCGGCCAAACATTCTACGCAAACGAACGAAATAGATACTATATTCAACTGCGGCTGTCAATGTATATAGCTGATTTGACCCCGGTCGCAGGAGAAATCCTTTCTATCCGGACGAAAAAAGCCGCCCGTTTCCGGGCGGCTGAACAATAACGTAATAACTGCTGTTCTTCTACCCGTTCCACCCCTTGGCGCCACGCCCGATGGCGACGGCTCCGGTACGGACAACTTCTTTCAAGCCAAGCGGTCTCAGTAGCTCCAGAATCCCATCGATCTTGATCGGGTTGCCGGTTGCCTCGATCGTGTAGGATTTCGGGGTGACATCAATGATTTTTGCACGGAAGATATCAACAATCCGCAAAACCTCTGCCCGCGCGTCATCCTCTGCGGCGACCTTGATCAGTGCCAGTTCCCTCTCGATGGCGCTGCCGTCGGAAAAATCAAGCACCTTGAGGATGTCTATCAGCTTGTTGAGCTGCTTGTTTATCTGCTCAAGGATCTGGGCATCGCCGCGGGTGACTATCGTCATGCGAGACAACCCGTCTTCGTTTGTGGGAGCCACCGACAGAGAGTCTATGTTGAATCCGCGTCCGGAAAACAGCGTGGCAATCCGGGAGAGCACTCCGAAATCATTTTCAACTATAACTGAAATTGTATGTTGCATGGTCGTTTCCTCTCCTTAGCCTTAGGCGTTCAGTACCATTTCATTCAGCGATGCTCCGGCCGGAACCATCGGCAGCACTTTTTCCTCACGGGCAATCTTGAATTCCATGATTACCGGTCCCTTTTCCTTGAAGCCCGCCTTGATCACCGACTCCACATCGCCTGGTTTGGTGGCCAGGAACCCTTTGGCACCATAGGCGTCAGCAAGCTTGATGTAGTCGATCGGCAGTTCCATGCAGGTGGATGAGTAGCGCTTGTCGAAGAACAGTTCCTGCCATTGGCGTACCATGCCGAGGAAGTTGTTGTTCAGGATGACGATCTTGACCGGCAGCTTGTTCTGCACCAGTGTCGCCATCTCCTGGATATTCATCTGGATACCGCCGTCGCCGCAGATCGTGATAACCTGGCGATCCGGAAAAGCTGCCTGAGCTCCCATTGCCGAAGGCAGGCCGAAGCCCATGGTGCCGAGGCCGCCCGAAGTGAGCAGGGTGCGTGGCTTGTTGAACTGGAAAAACTGCGCCGTCCACATCTGGTGCTGACCGACATCGGTGGAGATGATGGCGTCGTCGTCGGACAGTTCGCGCAGTTTCTGGATGACGAACTGCGGCTTGATGATTGTGCTGCTCTGTTTGTAGCCGATAGGATGCTTTTCTTTCCAACCGGAAATATCTGAATGCCAAGGGGTCAGAGCCGTAATGAATTCGGCCAGCTTCTCCTTGGTCTTGTCAGCCTGGGAAATCATTTTCGTCAGAACATCCTTGACGTCGCCGACAATCGGCAGATCGACACGCACATTCTTCTTGATCGAAGTCGGATCGACATCGATGTGAATGATTTTTGCGTGTGGGGCAAAGGTCGAGAGTTTGCCGGTGACACGGTCGTCAAAGCGGGCGCCGATGGCGATGATCAGGTCACTGTGGGTCATGGCCATGTTGGCGCAGTAGGCGCCATGCATGCCGAGCATGCCGAGCGAATTCGGATCGCTTTCCGGGAATGCGCCAAGCCCCATCAGGGTTGTTGTTACCGGCACCGACAATTTACGGGCCAGCTGGGTCAGCGGTTCGGCAGCATCGCCGAGCACCGCGCCGCCGCCGACGTACATGACTGGGCGCTGGGAGTCGAGTATCATGGCGACCGCTTTTTCCACCTGGCGCGGATGGCCGGAAAGATTCGGTTTGTAGCCGCGGATGTCAACCGATTCGGGGTAGTGGAACTCGCCCATTGCCATCTGCACATCCTTGGGGAAGTCAACCAGAACCGGACCGGGACGGCCGCTTCGCGCAATGTAGAACGCCTTCTTCATGGTGATGGCGATATCCTTGACATCACGGATCAGGAAGCTGTGCTTCGTGCAGGGGCGGGTGATGCCGATGATATCGACTTCCTGGAAGGCATCGTTGCCGATCAGCGCCGTCGGCACCTGACCGGTAATGATAACCATCGGGATCGAATCCATATAGGCGGTGGCGATGCCGGTCACCGTATTGGTGGCACCGGGGCCGGAGGTGGCGATGGCAACACCGACTCTGCCGGTGGCGCGGGCGTAACCGTCAGCCGCATGGGTACCTGCCTGCTCATGGCGTGGCAGGATGTGACGTATCGCTTTAAAGCTGAAGAGTTCGTCATACAGATTGATGACGGTACCGCCCGGATAGCCGAATACGGTATCCACGCCCTCTTTTTTTAAACATTCCAGCATTATTCGTGCACCGTTCATTTTCATACATAACCTCTGTGAACAGGAAATTACCTCATTGTTGAGGTGCGCAGTAAAACTTAATCTGCAGTTGTAACAGCTCCGGTATGGGCCGAGGTAACAACCTTGGCGTAGCGGGCCAGCCAGCCCCCCTTGATCTTCGGCTCCGGCGCTTTCCACTCTGCCCGCCGGGCAGCCAGCGTTGCGTCATCTACCAGCAATTCCAGGCGGCGGTTCGGGATATCGAGCAGAATTTTGTCGCCGTCCTTCACCAGGGCAATCGGGCCACCTTCGGCGGCTTCCGGAGAAATGTGGCCGATACAGGGACCGCGTGTGCCTCCCGAGAAACGGCCGTCGGTGATCAGGGCGACGCTGTCGCCCAGCCCCATCCCCATGATGGCGGCGGTCGGAGCGAGCATTTCACGCATGCCCGGGCCTCCTTTCGGACCCTCATAACGGATGACGACGCAATCGCCGGAGACAATTTTCCCTTCCATGATGGCGGCCATTGCCTGCTCTTCGGCATCGAAGCAGCGGGCAGTGCCTTCAAAGTTCATCATGGCGGCGGAAACGCCTGACTGCTTGACGACGGCCCCTTTGGGAGCGATGTTTCCGGACAGGATGGCGATGCCACCCTCCTTCTTTATCGCATTCCCAAGCGGGCGGATAACCTCCTCGTCCACGTTCTGAATACTCTCGGCCAGCTGATGCGTGCTCAGGCCAAACAGTGTGGGCGTATCTTGTATTTTGCTGCCAAGCTGTTTCAATACACCGGCAACTCCTCCGGCAATATCCAGGTCTTCCATGAAGTGTTCGCCGGCCGGATTCATCGAAGCCAGCTGCGGCGTATCTTTTGCCAGCTCGTCGAACAGCTCCAGCGGCAGTTCCACACCCGCTTCGTGGGCGATGGCCAGCAGGTGCAGTACGGTGTTGGACGAGCCGCCCAGCGCCAGGTCAACGCGGATGGCATTTTCAAATGCTGCGCGGGTCATGATGTCGCGCGGTTTGATATCGTTCTGCACCAGTTCGACGATCTTTTCGCCGGAAGCAAAGGCGATGCGGCGTTTCAAAGCCGAAACGGCCAGCGCGGTACCGCAGCGGGGGAGACTCATTCCCAGAGTTTCGGTCAGGATCGCCATGGTGTTGGCGGTGAACAGACCCTGGCAGGAACCCATGCCGGGGCAGGCGTTGTCTTCACAGACCTGCAGTTCCTTGTCGCTGATTACGCCGGCCTTGTAACGAGCCATTGCCTCAAAGGTGTCGGAGACGAACGAATACTTGCGTCCTGACTGGCCGCGTCCGCTCATCATGGGGCCCGCGGTGACCACGATGCAGGGGATGTTCAGCCGGGCAGCCGCCATCAGCATGCCAGGGGTGATCTTGTCGCAGTTGGTCAAAAGTACCAGACCGTCCAGGCGATGCGCCTCGGCCACCGACTCGACCATGTCGGCAATCAGTTCGCGGGTCGGCAAAGAGTAGTGCATTCCCTTGTGCCCCATGGCCATGCCGTCGCAGACGCCCGGAATGCCGAAGAAGAAGGAATAGCCGCCGCCGGAGTGAACGCCCTTTTCAATGAAACGTTCCAGATCACGCATGCCCACGTGTCCGGGGATCAGGTCGGTAAAGCTGGTTGCTACGCCGATAAACGGTTTGTTCATCTGGTTCTGCGGAACACCGGTCCCTTTCAGCAGGGCGCGGTGGGGGGTGCGTTCGAGTCCTTCAGTGATCATATCGCTGCGCATGGTAAATGTCCTTGGCATAAAGATTGGTTTGATATCGCTAAACCCGCGATTGATAAGAATTTACGGGGTTGAGAAGGATAATATAGATAGTTGGATGTGTCAACCGTAATGCCTGCCAAAATAGCCGGATTATGATTCTTTTTCTCCGGTTACCTTCCGGTTGCGTATTGTCAGTCCCTGCAGGAAGTTCCTAAGAAACTGATCGCCGCACTCCTTGTAATGCTTGTGCCCCTTGTTTCGGAACAGTGCGCTCAACTCCGATTTTGAGATGACAACGCCGGCCAGCTTCATGACTACAAGCATGTCCTCTTCTTTCAGGTCAAGGGCGATGCGCAGCTTTTTCAGGATGGCATTGTTGTTCAACGAGGCATCCGGTTTCGGCGGCTGTCCGTCATCTCCATCCCGACGGCCTCTCCGGTTGATGATCAGGCCGTCGAGAAAAAACGAGAGCATGGGGTTGCTACAGGAGATGAACTCCTCCTCTTCCTCTTTTTTCAGCAGTTTGATCAGGGTAGGGAGCTCAAGGGTGCAGCCGGACAGCTTGAAGATGTCGATCATGCCGGGGTTACTGATATCGAGGGCGTAGCGCACGCGGCGCAAAATGTCATTGTTGTTCATGGGGAAAGTCTCCTGTAGTTGTTCCCCCGCCCCTTACGGGAGGGGGCTAGGGGGTGGGGGAGGCCACATTATATCGCTCCGTGGCTAATTCACCCACCCCTCAATCCACTCCCGTCACCAAAAGTAGGTGCCTCTAGTCAAGGGAGGGGAGGTTTATTTAAACGCCGCTACCTGGGCCTGATACACGGTAACCTGTACGAACTTTACGCCGAACTCGCTTGAACATCTGGGACAGGTGGCAAAGAACGGCTTGCCATTCCTCCCTTTTTCTATCGGCAGATCCTGTTTGTGGTTGCAGTAGGGGCAGGTGGCCGAAACTACGGACTGGGCGACTTTGAGCGGCGCTGGTGCTCTTGCCGGGGTGGACTTTTTCGGCGCACTCTGCTGAGCAGCAGCCAGCGGTTGCTCTTCGGAAAACTCGGGTGCTGAAGTGGTCGTTTTTTTCATGACTGTACGCTCCTTTTTAGTCGAAGTAGTTATCGGAAGAAAATCGTCATCGGCATGCTCAACGGCGGTAACCGGAGCAGGGAGGATTCCCTTCATGGCTTTTTTCCAGAGCAGCGGCATGGACGTTTTCGAATAGTGTAGCGGTCGGACCCCTTTCATCAGTGCCGCCCCTTTTACCACGATATAATACTTGTCTCGGTACGACACCAGAGTCTGCGTGCCGATCTCGGCAATCTTGAACCCCGAGCATATTTTGTTGTCGAGCCAGAATGTAATGGTCTCTTCCATCGACTGCTCTCCTTTATCATGGACACTACCGTTAACTGTTACCAGAATAGGGGCGGGCTTACCAAGAAAAATAATGATTAAGTCGCAGATGATTGTTATATGTATCAAAATGCTGCTGTCATATCTCTGTTACGAGGACTACTACAATGGCCGAGACACCCCACCGTACTATATATCGCAAGGATTATACTTCACCCGACTACTCTGTTGACCGTATCGACCTCCGTTTCGAGCTTGGCGATGAAACAACGCTGGTTACCTCCCGGATGGCGCTTCGGGCGCAGTACGACGCTTCCGGCGGCGTGCGTCCGCTCATTCTGAACGGCAAAAACCTCGTTCTTCAAGGATTGAAGCTTGATGGCGAACAGCTCACGCCGGAGTGCTACACGGTCGCTGATGACTTGCTGACTATCCCTGATGTTCCTGCTGCCTTTATCCTGGAAGTAATGACTGTTCTCCGCCCGCAGGACAATACCGCTCTGGAGGGGCTGTACCGTTCCGCCGGGATGTTCTGTACCCAGTGCGAGGCAGAAGGGTTCCGCGCCATTATATATTTCCCGGACCGTCCCGATGTGCTGACGCTCTTCACGACCACGATCATCGCCGACAAACAGCGCTATCCGGTACTCCTCGCCAACGGTAACCTTCTGGAGCAGGGTGACCTGCCGGACGGCCGCCATGTTGCCACCTGGCACGACCCGTTCAAGAAGCCGGGTTACCTGTTTGCCCTGGTGGCGGGCGACCTGATCTGCATCGAGGATAGCTTCACCACCTGTTCCGGCAGGGAAGTGGCGCTGCGGATATACGTCCACGAACAGAACAGCAGCAAATGCGGCCATGCCATGCGTTCTCTCCAAAAGGCGATGCGCTGGGACGAACAGGTGTATGGCCGGGAGTATGACCTTGATATCTACATGATCGTGGCGGTTGACGATTTCAACATGGGGGCCATGGAAAACAAGGGACTCAACGTCTTCAACTCAGCGTACGTGCTTGCCAGCCCGGAAACAGCTACCGATGAAGACTACCGCGCCATCGAAGAGGTGATCGGCCACGAATATTTCCATAACTGGAGCGGCAACCGGGTGACCTGCCGCGACTGGTTCCAGCTCTCCCTGAAGGAGGGGCTGACCGTGTTCCGCGATCAGGAGTTCTCCTCCGACATGCAGTCGCGCGGGGTGAAGCGGATCGAGGATGTACGGGTGCTGAGGACGTCCCAGTTTCCCGAGGACGGCGGCCCCATGGCACATCCGGTGCGTCCCGATTCGTACATGGAGATCAACAACTTCTACACGGCTACGGTCTACAGCAAGGGGGCCGAACTGGTCCGGATGCAGCATACCATTCTGGGGACAGAGCGCTTCCGGCGCGGCATGGACCTCTATTTTGCCCGTTTCGACGGCCAGGCCGTGACGGTTGATGATTTTGTTCAGTGCATGGCGGAGGCGGGGGAGATCAGTCTTGACCAGTTTGCCCTTTGGTACTCCCAGGCCGGTACGCCGCAGCTTAACGCCAGCGGCATTCATGATCCTGCCGCCCGTACCTTTACCCTGACAGTCAGCCAGAGCTGTCCGGCGACACCGGGGCAGCCGGACAAAAAGCCGCTGCACATTCCGCTGGCGCTCGGCCTGCTCGGGCCGGACGGTGCGGAACTTACGCTGACGCTTGCCGGAGAGTCCGCAGGAACCTCGACCTCGCGCATCCTGCATCTCCGTGCTGCCGAGGAAACCTTCTGCTTCACCGGAATTGCTGAAGAACCGGTGCCGGCACTGCTGCGCGGCTTTTCAGCGCCGGTCAAGCTCGACTATCCCTACCGGCACGACCAGCTTGCCCTGTTGATGGCTCACGAGACTGACCCCTTCTGCCGCTGGGAAGCGGGGCAGCGGATGGCGGTTCAGCTTATTCTCGGGCTGGTTGATGACGTGAAGAACGGAGCCGAACTGGTCCTGGATGACGCCTTTGCCGACGCGTTCCGCGTGACGCTGACCAGCGGCCATCAGGATCGCGCCTTCCTGGCCGAAACCCTGACGCTCCCCACCGAAAAATACCTCGCCGAACTGGTAGCGGTGGTTGAGCCGGCGGCCATCCACCTGGCGCGCCAGTTTGTCATCCGCACCCTGGCGGGGCGTTTTGAGGATGAATTCATGGCGGTGCGCGCCAACTGCCTGAGCCTCTCCCCGTACAGCCCGGATGACGGCCGTTCCGGCCACCGACGCCTGGCCAACCTCTGCCTCTCCTATCTGCTGAGCAGTTGCGACCAGAGTGCCATCGACCTCTGCAACTACCAGTACCGCCAGTCCGACAACATGACCGATGCTATCGGCGCGCTGACGCCGCTCGCCTCCTGTGATTGTCTCGAACGTCGGGAAGCTCTGGACGATTTCTACCAGCTCTGGCAGGGGGAACGGCTGGTGGTTGATAAATGGTTTTCGCTTCAGGCCGCCTCCACGCTCCCCGATGTTCTGGATGAACTCAAGCTGCTGCTGAATCATCCGGCATTCGAGCTGACCAACCCGAACCGTTTCCGTTCCCTTGTGGCGGCGTTCAGCCAACGCAACCAGGTCCGTTTTCATGACCCGAGCGGCGCGGGTTATCGCTTCCTGGCCGACCAGTTGCTCCGGCTCATTCCGGTCAACCCGCAGGTATCGGCACGGTTGCTGGGGCCGCTTACGGTCTGGCGCCGCTACGAGCCGGGGCGGAGTGCCCTGATGCGCGAGCAGCTGCAGCGGATCAAGGATCTTCCCGGCCTGCCGCGCGATGTGTTTGAAGTGGTGAGCAAAAGCCTGGAGGGGCAGCCATGAAGTCGTACCGCAAGGAGTTGTGGTTTGAAACGAGCCGCCGCCGCGAACTTATCAACATCACGCCGCAGGTGGCCGAGTGTCTGCGGGAGAGCGGCATCAGGGACGGCATGCTGCTCTGTAATGCGATGCACATCACCGCCAGTGTCTTTATCAATGACGATGACTCAGGCCTGCATCAGGATTTCGAGACCTGGCTAGAGGGGCTGGCGCCGGAGAAACCGTATTCCCGCTATCACCACAACGGCTACGAGGACAACGCGGATGCCCACCTGAAGCGGACCATCATGGGGCGCGAGGTCGTGGTGGCGGTGACTGACGGCACGCTTGATCTCGGCCCGTGGGAGCAGATTTTTTACGGGGAATTTGATGGCAAGCGGAAAAAGCGGGTGCTTGTGAAGATTATCGGAGGGTAGGTGAGTATACTCTGCCGTTGTCATGTTAAAGCATAACTCAAAGATTATAATAACTATTGACTGAAATAATAGATATGTTATTTTATTTTCAGCAACATATAATATAAAGGTTATATAATGACGCCGAAACAGAGACAAATAGCCCGGCAGCAGCTCGACAAAACCTTGAGTCAGTTCGGTTTTGCGACGGGAATCCAACAGCCGGTAAAGGGGTGGATTCGGGCCGTGCGCGAGGTGCTTGGCATGTCCGGCACGCAACTGGCGCAACGGCTCAGGGTATCACAACCACGCATTCCCAAGCTGGAACAGGATGAGCTGTCTGGCGCCGTGAGCCTGAAAACCATGCGGCAGGCGGCCGAGGCCCTGGATTGTGTCTTCGTCTACGCCTTGGTTCCGCGCACATCGCTGGAAGATACCGTCAGGACCCAGGCCCGAAAGGTTGCCGTGGAACGGATGCAGCGGGTAGCGCACTCCATGCTCCTTGAGTCGCAGTCACTTGGAGTGGAAGAACAGCGCACCTCCATTGACGCTGCCGTTGATGAGCTGGCCCGCGAGACTCCGCGTGGACTATGGGATACAAAGGCATGAAGTTCGACTATCCGGAAGGGGCAACTCCGCTTGACCCGGATGAGGCGCACGGGCTGCTGCTCTCTCACATCACCACGCGGGCAGAGCTTGACCGATGGGAGCAGGATAACATCATCGAAGCCGAGGCCTGGGCGTTCCGCCGCACTCCGCGTGATATTCTTACCGATGGTTTCATCAAGCGA
>JBAYTT010000096.1:0-14227 GCA_041675485.1 Pelobacteraceae bacterium
TACTAAACCATCCGTGAGGATGGGACGGAAAGCCTAAAGGGTCTCACCGAGACAGCCGGGTCGCCGAAATATCGAACTCTCGATAAGGGCCCCGGTATTTTATTGTTCGGGGTAGAAAGGACAAAACAAATGCGGATATCTCATCTGACCATTCCCCTGAAGTCCATGGCAAAGCGTTCCATCCTCACCTGTTTTATCGCACTGCTGGCCGTTTCCTCTCTGAGTTTCGCCGCACCCGCTTTCAGCGAGGAGCAACCGGAAGACTACCAGATCTTCATCACCGGTTTTGATGCGTACCAGCGCAAGGATTTCAACACCTCAAAGAACAAACTGAATGAGGTCCTTGAAAAGTTTCCCGATACCCCACTCCGGGATGTATCACTGTTCTGGCTTTCCCGCTCATATTACCGGATCGGCAACTTGCAGGAGGCAGGCCGTTATCTGTCCCAATTCGTCCGGGAATACCCGGATAGCCCGTTGAAAGGGGTCGTGGAAGACGAACTCTACCGGTTGGTAGCAAGCTATAAGAAAGGCGAAACGCTTCCCAACACGGCCGAAAAGAAGAAGACCACCTCCAACAAGACCTCGTAATGCTGTTTTTGCTGTGTATACGACCGGGATGCAGAGTTTACTATCAGGCTTCTTGATATTGATCGCACTATGTGTTAGTTAACTCTCGGTTTTCATTTTGAGGAGGCTCTGCATGACTCACTTGCTTGAAAACATGACTCACTCAGGATGGCATGTCCATGATGCATATTGGGTAGGCGCCTGTATTTTCATGGCCCATTTTCTTTGGCTGAGCCCCTCGTTTTTGCGTCGCAAGAACGTAATTTTCAGCCTTGTAGTCATGACCGCCTTCTGGCCCATGACGTACACCTTCTCGATTTATCAAATCCTGCGTCTGAGGAACCTGAAACAGTAGGCATTCCGTAGCACATCTCAAAATTTTCGATAACAGATAACAATGAACCCCCGTCCGGACAAGCCCGAACGGGGGTTCTTACTTCACTCACCTGTCTCTCTCCTCTCCAGGCATACTTGCACGTACAATGACGAGAGACGCCTAGCCAAAACGGATCAGGCAGATTCCCGCAAGAATCAGTAATGAGGCGCCGAATCGAATGCGACCGCACGATTCATTGAGGATGATGGCGCCAATCATCACTCCGGCGACGATGCTTGACTGGCGTACCGGCACGGCGTAGCTCATGGGAGAAAGGGCCAGACCGTAGCGGAACGTAACGAACGAAGCCATCATCAGCGGGCCGCCGGTCAAAATCAAGCGACGGCTGTCATGCCACTCGGAGATAATCTGGGAGCGATGGTGTGAGCGCAGGATGTTGAGCGTCATCAAGACCAGCATGGAAACAACAAGAATATAGGTGAAGTAGAGCGGCGGATAGGAGGTGACGCCGATCTTGTCGACAACCGCCCCGAGCGAATAGATGAAACCGGCGGCAAGCGCTGCCTGTACAGATGGCTCGACAAGGCTGCCGAAGGGACGCAGTAATTCCTGCATGGTCACGCGCCGCATTTGAAGGAGGTACCCCCCCGCAAGGACGATCATGATGCCGAGCAGGCCAAGCTGGCTCAAATGCTCACCCAGTAACAGGACACCCCATAGCGGAACGTAGATCATGGAGGTCTGGGTAAGCGGGTAGCTCAGCGAAAGGTCGCCGGACTGATAGGCCCGACCGGTAAAAAGGTGATAGAGTACGAAACAAAAGGCGCCTGCTACAGCCAGCAGCATGATTTCAACATCCGGCCGGGGGAACGACCCCGGCAAAAACGGCATGACAACGGTAAAAAGACCCGTTGAGCAGAAAAATAGCCACCAGATAAAAACAGTCTTGTTGCGGCTCTGTTTAATAACGAGATTATAGAGGGCATGCATGATGCCGGAAAAAGCGATCAGGGCGAAAGCGGAGTAACACATTAATCCATAGTAGTACAAAATATATTTTAGTCAAACTAAAACATACTGACTTATCCATGAACGGAAGCTGAAGGTATCTTTCATTTTAATAACGACGTATCACACTAGCCGATGTCATATTATAACGAACTTGCGATGGCGCAGCCTGAACCTGAGCCCACCACTCACGCCGTTCTATTCTGCGAGTGTTACCTGACTAATGAACCATGCAATATCAAGTATGGCTAAACTCAGCCATAAGGAATATCCCGAATTAGACCATGCAACGCTTCAAGCCGCTATTTCAAAACATGGCTGGCAAGGATCTTCTGTACATCATAAACACTCAACTCCTGATTGAACCTTTTCTCAAGCGGAATCGTCTCACTACCGATCCACAGTTTCAATTCCGCGTTAAGATCGAAACTCCCCCCGGTCTGTACGCTGAATTTCATGATTTTACTGTATGGTATTGAAAGATATTCCAGCTGCTTGCCAGATATGCCCTGTATTTCGACAAGAATCAATCTCTTGTTGGTGAACAGAAAGGTATCCCGGAACACGACAAACCCCACCTCAATGATTTCGCCGTCCACCAGCAACTGCCCATACTCCGCGTAAAATTTCTTGGTTTCCGTCGAACCGCCGCTTTTCGCTGTACCGGTAAAGAGTCCCATTGTCGCCCCAATTCCTGTTTATTTGTTATTATAGATACGCTCTATTTCAATTTTTTCGTGACAGTAAAGCCCCCCGAAGCACCTAGAAATATGAAACCTGCAACATCGGTGCGAGTCTGTTTCGGTTTGTCCCGGTTGTATCATTAATTTCAATCACCCCAGGTGAAACAAGACCCAAGTCTTCCATTATGCGAATCTGGAAGTCTAACAGCCCTAAACGCTGAGCCTCCATCATCAGAGGGGTCACATCGATCGTTATGTGTCTGCCGAAATCCGCTTGGGAAATCGGCGGATTGACCGTTGTACTCGCCAGTGCCGGTTGAAGGGTTCGATCAAAATCCGACCCGATCAGGTCAGGCGGCTGGAAGGAGACGAGATCAATACGCAATGGGATCGTACCAATCAGCGGCTGTGGAATGATATCGTTGATGACTATGTCGAGAAGCGCTGAATCAATGATCGCATTTCCGGGAACTCCGCCCAAACCTGTCAGTTGAAAATCCAGAAACGCCCGATATTCCGCCCCACTGGACGGATCTATACCGGCAAACACACTCTGGGTGTTACCCTGGGTTACGGTAAACGTACCCGTTGCAGGAGCTTTTTTAATATCTCCGTCAAACACCGGGTCACTGAGGATTGTCGTGACAATTAACTGCGGTTGGTTGTGGTAACCGCCGTCGCCGCACCCTGCCACTGCAAGGATCATAACCGCCGATAGAGCCGCAAAAAATATCTTATTCATGGCCACCTCCTCTGTGAAGAACCATTATTTTTCATTATCCAACCTTTACTGAATGGTTACAAGGAGTGATTTCAGTTAAAAAATGCGCGACATGCACTTTCACGTCCCTGGGCTAAATCAAATTTTCACATATACAACCTGATCCAACAGACTTCTTCAGGCCAAAATGCTGCAATTGTTTTCTTTGCCATATTATGCGACAATTTAGATGTAAAAACAGGAAGAGGAGGTGTTCGAAATGGCAACCATTATTGATGAAAAAGAAGTCAAGATTATCGAGGAATTGGCCATCGGGGCCGAAATGTTTATAGAGAAAGACGACGAAAGGAAGGATCTTAAAGAAAAACGCGGGATCATCAAACAGACGTTATTTGCTGGTTCGCATAAATTGAGACATTTGACCCCTAATGTTCGCAGACATGATGGCCGGCCATGAGCAACATGGTCATGTCTCGAGTATGCACCCGCAACGGGCAGAAATAAGAAGCGAAACGGAGATTATGATGACCAGCAAAATTGAAAACATAATTGACGAATTGCCTCACGCCTCTAACCGGCGTGTTGAAGAAATTGTATCCATATTAGAAAGTGCTCTTTCCGATATAGAATGCAAGTATCCTATTGAAGATGACACCGACAGCGCTTACGAATGTCAGAATATTCCTAAAGCAGAGGAGATAATTGTGCTTATCAGGGCATGGAATGAAAGGTACGGGGAATTGATGACAGGAGACAGAAAAAGCGAGGATAGGGAAAGTGAAATTTCAATTATAAATAGTTTATCAAAGGAATTAAAAACAACATTTAAGCAGATTTGACCAGTCAACACAGCTCTCGTTCAAATCTGCACTCTCTAAACACAAAAAGGCCGTCCCTAAAGGGGAGCGGCCTTTTTAAATAAAATCGTTCATGAAAACAGGAGCCTCTTGATGAAATCGCGCATGAATGGGGGGCCTTGCATCAGCAGTGTTGTTACAGCGACTGGGGTAAATCCAGCCACAGTTCACTTCTGGTCTTGTACATTTTCAGTCTGTTGACCACACTGCTCACCGGTGCAGCAAAAATCGTTTCGTAGATAAACTCATCCGCCAAAGGGTCCATGGCAAAGGCAAGCTGCTCTTTCTTGATGCTGAACTGAGCGTTGATCCCGTTGGTATTACCCCGCGCATCGACCCGGATCCATTTATCAAGGGTTGCGAGGTATATCCCATTAAACCCGTGTAAAACCGGTTCATTATCGACAGGTGGATCCAGTCGTAACACCTGGTAGCAGAAACCGGCCGGGATATTGACCGCCCGAAGCAAGGCGGCCAGAAGATGGCTTTTTGCAAAACAGATCCCGGTACCGTGATGAAGCACTTCGCTCGCCGAGCAGGTTACAATGTCGAGGCCGGCATCATTGGAGTGGGGAATGGAGTCTCTCACCCATTCGTACAAACACCGGGCTTTGGAAACTTCATCTGACAATGACTGAGTAAGTTCCAGGGCCTTTTGCCGGACAGCCGGGGTCTGCCAGTCAACAATTGCGTCGGAAACCAGATATTCGCTTAAATCATCCGATTCAGGGTACATGCTGTCCTCGTTGTTACTTGTATTTGTGGAGCAAAATACTGGACTACTGAGCCATTAGCGCGAGGCGGCAAGGCCTTACCCGACCAAATCCCGATGATGCGTTGCTGCGCGTTGCGCATCTTCATCCAGTACCTCTTCTGCAATAGCCTGAAACAGTTCCATCAGCTGCGGGTCAAAAAATGCTTCCGACATCTCCCGCATTATTTCCCGGACCTGGTCACTTGAGCAAGCCGCACGGTATGGGCGCCGCGTCCGAAGGGAGTCAAACACATCTGCAATAGTCACAATCCGGGCTTCGATGGTTATCTCCTCCCCTTTAAGTCCGTAGGGATAGCCACTGCCATCATATTTTTCATGGTGGTACAGGATCATGTTGACAACATCAGCAGGAAGACCGGCCTGGCGAGCTACTTCCGCCCCCCAGAGCGGATGTCTGTGAATAATCTTCATGCTGGGTTCATCCAATCTTCCCGGAAAATTGAGCACAGCCTTCGGCACACCAATCTTGCCGCAATCATGCAGCCAGCCGCCGTACTTGACATAGGCAATGCTTTCTTCCGGCAGGCCAACCTTCATGGCAAGAGTGGATGCATATTCAGCCACACGATCGCAATGCCCTCGGGTGTAGGGGTCCTTGAGCTCTATCGTCTGCGCAATGGATAGGATGGTCCCTTCCGCACAATGTGCCAGTTCCCTGACAACTTCGGAGCGCTCAAGAGCTTCACGAACAACGGACTTCAGTTCAATGTTGTCCCAGGGTTTGGTGATAAAACGAAACGCCTCGCTGATATTTATCGCGTCAATTGCGGTCCTGAGGTCGGCATGGGCAGTCATCAGGATGCGCCCTGTTGCTGGCGAGATATGACGAATCCGTTCCAGAAGTTCTATTCCGGATATACCCGGCAAACTATTTTCGGAGACCACAAGCCACACATCCTCCTTGCGGATGACCTCCAGCGCCTCCTCTCCGCTTGATGCTACCAGCAGCCGCATAACGGTGTCATACGAAAACAATTGCTTGATTGCATGCAAACTAGATGCTTCGTCATCCACAAAGAGCACGGTTCTTATGCCCGATCCTTTAATAGAAACCTTCTGGCTTGATTTGTCCGGCATGGTCACTTCCTGTCACAGATTCTTATCAAACAAAAACCCCCGCTCGGAACACGTCCGGGCGGGGGTCATATTACGCCATCAGCCTCTCGGCCTCAAGCTTTTCATCACAAACCTTACTTATATTCCGGCATCTCGTCAAACTGCAGGTACTTGTAGATCTTATCCTTGTTCGGCTCGATTTTCTCTTTGTAGATCTTGAGGAATTCGGCCGGTTTCGGCAGACGTCCCAGCAGGGCCGTTACCGCGCCCAGCTCGGCGGAACCGAGATATACCTTGGCGCCGTTGCCGATGCGATCATCGAAGTTACGGGTCGAGGTGGAGAACATGTTGACGCCATCGGGTACGCGAGCCTGGTTACCCATGCAGAGCGAGCAGCCGGCGATTTCGATGCGGGCGCCGAAGGCACTGTAGACCGAAAAATATGCTTCGTCTTTCAGCTGGGTCTGATCCATGCGGGTCGGCGGGCAGATCCAGGTGCGGACTTCCGGGTTGAACTTCTGGCCGCGCCAGATTTCAGCGGCAGCACGGAAGTGGCCGATGTTGGTCATGCAGGAACCGAGGAACACGTCCTGAATCTGTGTGCCGGCTACCTTGGAGAGCAGCTTGACATCATCGGGATCATTCGGGCAGGCCAGGATCGGCTCTTTGATATCAGCCAGATCGATTTCGATCACGGCGGCGTACTCGGCTGCCTTGTCTGCCTTCAGCAGGGTCGGTTTTTTCAGCCATGCTTCAACGGCCTTGATGCGGTTTTTGAGGGTGTTGGCATCCGAATACCCTTCGGCAATCATCTTCTTCATCAGCGCCACGTTGGATTTCAGGTACGTGGCAACGGATTTCTCGGACAGCTGGATGCAACCGGCAGCAGCCGAACGCTCAGCAGCGGCATCGGTCAATTCAAATGCCTGCTCGACGGTCAGGTCGGGAAGACCTTCCATCTCCAGGATGCGGCCGTTGAAGATATTGACCTTGTTTTTCTTCGGTACGGTCAACAGACCCTGCTTGATGGCCCAGAACGGAATGGCGTTAACGGCGTCACGCAGGGTGATACCGGTGTTCAGCTTGCCTTTGAAACGGACCAGAACGGATTCAGGCATATCCAGCGGCATGAAGCCCATGGCGCCGGCAAAGGCAACCAGACCGGAACCGGCCGGGAAGGAGATACCGATCGGGAAACGGGTGTGTGAGTCGCCACCGGTACCGACGGTGTCAGGAAGCAGCAGGCGGTTCAGCCAGGAGTGGATAACACCGTCGCCCGGACGAAGGGCAACGCCGCCGCGCTCGGCGGTGAAGCCTGGCAGGGTTTTGTGCATCTTGACATCGGCAGGTTTCGGATAGGCTGCGGTGTGGCAGAATGACTGCATGTACATCGGAGCCTGGAACTTGAGGCATGCCAGTTCCTTCAACTCGTCGGCGGTCATCGGACCGGTCGTATCCTGTGAACCGACCGTAGTCATCTTCGGCTCGCAGGCGGTGCCCGGCATGATACCGGCAACGCCGCAGGCCTGACCGACCATTTTCTGAGCCAGCGAGAACGCCTGCTTGGCTTTTGGTTTTGGATTGTCCGGCAAGGTGAACACGGTGGTCGGTTTGAGGCCGAGGACCTTCCTGGCCTTGTCGGTTACGGCACGGCCGATGATCAGCGGAATTCGGCCACCGGCGCGGAATTCGTCAGGAACGGTGTTAGGAGCGATGGTGAGCTTGGAGAGAACTTTCTTCCCCTTCTCGTCGGTGATCACACCTTTCTTGGTGTCGATCACGATCACGTCGCCGGTATTCATGCCGGTCACATCAGCTTTCAGCGGCAGAGCGCCGGAGTCCTGGGCGGTGTTGAAGAAGATCGGAGCGATAACGCCGCCGATGATCACGCCGGCAGTTTTCTTGTTCGGTACACAGGGGATCTCGTCGCCGATAGCCCACAGAACCGAGTTGCAGGCCGATTTACGGGAAGAACCGGTGCCGACAACGTCGCCGACAAAGGCAACCTGAAAACCATCTTTACGGAACTTGGCGATAGTGGCGAGGCCGTCCTTGAAACGGGTTTTACCCATGGCCAATGAATGCAGCGGGATGTCGGGACGGCTCCAGGCATCGCCTGCCGGGGAGAAGTCGTCGGTATTGATTTCGCCGTCAACCTTGTACACCTTGACCTTGATTGTCTCGGGCACACCTTTACGGTTGGTGAACCACTCGGCATCGGCCCAGGATTTGAGAACCTTGGCAGCGGCAGCGTTTTTGCCGGTGGTGGCAAGTTTGGCAACTTCGTCAAACGCATCATAGACCAGCACGATGCCGGACAGGGCGCAGGCGGCTTCGTCAGCCAATTTTTTATCTTTCAGCGCGGAAACCAGCGGAGCCACGTTGTAGCCGCCGATCATGGTGCCGAGCATCTTGATGGCGTCAACCGGAGTAATGAGCGGAGACTTCACTTTGCCGGAAACAACACCAGCCAGGAACTCTGCCTTGACTTTGGCGGATGGATCAACGCCGGGAGAAACACGATCCTTGATCAAGGCAAGCAGGAACTTTTCTTTCCCTTTTGGTGGCTTGACCAGCAATTTACACAGATCGGCGGTCTGTTCAGGAGTAAGCGGGAGTGCGGGAATTCCCTGTGCCGCCCTCTCCTTTTCATGTGCAAGATACGCTTCAATCATCTACTGTTCCTCCTTCGTGGGGTATACTTCCGGTGGTATAAAGCAAAGCGGGTACTAAATCGCATACTGTATACACGTTTCAGAAATGGCTTGTCAAATGATAATTGAACGGAATCAGCCACTTCAACTGGCGATACCTGATCATTTTGGAATGGCAATCGAGACTCACTCCAGCCTGCTCGGGACCACAATTTATTTATTCACGATAGCGTGTTGGGCAAATCTCTCCCGCACACTCGCCTGTGCTGCATAATCGGGGTATTTATGCAGCTGTGACTTAAGCCGGGCAATACGTTCGGCAAGCGGCGGATGTGTTGAGAACCACGACCCCTTCTTATCCTTGCTCGATGCCTCCAGTTTCTGCAGCTTCTCCAGGACCCTGATCATCGCCGATGGATCGTAGCCGGTGCGATAGGTCGATTCCATTGCGGCCAGATCGGCTTCGAACTCCATTTCCTTATCAAGACCCTTATCAAACAGTACTCCCTGCATGTCGTTTATGGTCGAGGCAAATTGTTTCCCTTTTTTGCCGCCGACACTTGCAGCGGTTATCGTTCCGACGCCCTGAAAGAGCTGGGCGCGCTGCGTACTCTTCAAGGCATGCTTTGCCGACACGTGGCCGACTTCATGCGCCAGCACGGCAGCAAGCTCAGCTTCATCATCCAGAATGGAAACCAGGGCGCGACTGACGAAAACAACCCCACCCGGAACGGCAAAGGCATTCTGTACCGGGCTGTCCAGCACGGCAAACTGATACGGAATGGTCGCACGCTTGCTGTTGGCGGCAACCGCTGCTCCAACCAGGTTGACATAGCGCTGCAGCGACTCGTTTTTCACCGGATTGCCAAAACGCTGCAACCCTTCCAGCGCCAGACTCTCGCCGATAGTTCGCTCGGTCTGGTAATCGATCTCCTTCGAGCTGGATATAACCTGGGTTGCTCCGGATAATATCCGGCCCTCTTTCGAATCCGGCTTGAGAAGATTGTCCAGGAAACCGGCTGAAGCGGGCGACGATGAAACGGAGAGCGCAATCACCACGAAAAATAGTAAATTTCTCATTTTTTACCCCCCTGAACCTGGGCATATTCGCCTATATGTCCTTCTTTCAAAAATGCTTTCAACTCCTTGGCACTGACTTTACGCGCCAGGACGATATCAAGGGATTTCTTGTACATTTCCGGAGTGCCGCGATCTTTTGCGTACTGCGCCGTCCCTGGTGAAAGGCCACGGATACTGCGGGCACTGTCGGCCTTGGCAGTATTGATCTGGCTCTGCTGCAAGGTAGCGCCGAACAGGCCTCCGTCACCGGTCACTTCGCCGGCCGGAGGAGTATCGGAAACCCGTCCGGCATACACCCACCCCTCTTTACCGGCTGAGGTTCTGACTTTCAGCCAGCGACCACCCGACTCGATTACGGTTACTTCCGTACCGACCTTTATATCGGCCACGTTTTCTGACGTAGCCGACGCCTCTGATTTAAGAGTCGTCCCCTCACTGGACACCCAGCGTTTTTCTTCGGCAAAAGCCGTTGCGGCAAACAGCAGCAGGGCCAACAGTACTGCCAGACTACGTGTCATTCTCATTGTTTGACTCCTTTGTAAATATTTGTACTTCGCAATCCCAGCTGAATATCAGGCAGCTTCCTGATTCAAGACTATCTTCAGCCCCATGATTACTTCGATCGTAACCCGGGTTATCATGAGGTAATCGTGAGGCTAAAGTCTACAGATAATCCCCGGTCAGCACGAACGCCCCCCAATAACCGGGGTGCGGATAGCGGTTTTTCACATGCCGCATGGCGCGGGTCAGGCTCTCGGCTTTGCCGTAGGTCATGTAATTGCGGTAAAACTGCTTCATCATGATCGCGGTCGAAACGTCGCTGACCCGCCAGAGGCTCGACATCAGCGAGTGGGTGCCGGCAAAAATAAAGGCACGGTTCATCCCGACCACATCGTCTCCGCTCCGGATATCCCCCAGTCCGGTCTGGCAGGCGCTCAGTACGACCAGGTCCGCCTTGATATCGAGCCCGAAAATTTCCTCAGCCTGGAGCTTGCCGTCTTGTTTGCCGTCCTTGACCAGACGGATCGCCGAGAAGAGCGGGTTGACCGGATCAAACTCACCGTGCGACGCGATGTGGATCACGCCGAATTCGCTGATATGCTCGCGAATCCAGCTTTCGGTGGCCCGCTCTCGGGTCAGGGTCGTCACATCCGGATAATTCCAGTGCAGGGTGCCCGCCTCGCGCTCGGCAAAGGGGAGATCGAGCGAAGAATTGCCAAGGTCGGGGTTGCCGACAGCCAGGACATGAAGCCTTTTCTCCGGGTTTCGCCGCGCCAGCGTGTATTTCAGGACCGATGCCGCCGGAAGATAAAACAGCTTCTGCCGGTCAACCAGGTAATCCCGGCCGTCATTCAGGGTTGCAAAAGCCAGGTAATGAAGGCTGCCGTGCGGAATGATGCCGACCGACCGGAGTGACCCGCTTCCCGCCAGCGGCCCGGCCACCAGAAGGTCATACAGCTCGCGCGACTGTTTATCCAACGGCTCCAGATTTTGCAGCATCCGGCGATACGACGCTATCTTTGCGGCCAGTTCCTTAGCCGATATGTTCTGAATGACCAGCGTTGCCTTATCACGGTCGATCTTCCAGCAGAGCAGCCGATCCTGCAGCTGATAATACGAAAGCAGGACCACTCCCGGTTCAAGCAGTGTGCGGACATCGTCAAGCGTGGTCGGGTTCACCTTTACCAGGGCGAGCAGTTCCGGGCGTTTGCGCTCGATCTCGATCAGCAGGTCCTGATAATCCCCGCGCAGTTTTTCCAGCGCCTGGGCATAGCGGGCCCGCTCCTTCGGAGTTACCGCCTGCACCGACAGGTTTTCCTGTTCAAGCATCTGCTCTTTCAGCCTGTTTTGCCGGTCATACAGTTCCTGATCAACCGACCCCTTCAGCGACAACCGCTGACGTCCGAGGATATCGATCAGGTTGCGGGAACGGGAACGTTCCGCGACGGCAAACGCTTCATCACCCCGCTTGAGATCGACCAGCAGAGAGACCAGCCCGGAATAGACATCCATCTTGTCGGCCAGGAAACCATCTTTCAGCTGATCGAGCCTGATCGCGGCCCGCAACGATTCGACCGTTTCCAGCGCCTGGCTGTACGACGCCACGGCCTTGGCAGAATCTCCGGCCCTGTTCTGCAGCCGTGCCAGACCGAACAGGGCTCGCCACCTGACTTCGCGCAGCAGCAACGCGTCAGCGATTTCAAGCGCCTTTCGATAGCTCGCCTCGGCCGCGGCGGACTGTTTCAGCTCTGTCTCGGCATCGCCACGGGCGAGATATATCTTGGCCAGATTGACCTTGTCGCCGATATCCGCCGCCATGGCGGCTGCCTCGCGAAACTGCACCAGAGCGGTGGCGGCATCCCCCATTTTCAGGCGGGTCTGGCCAAGGTTGCGCAGATCGTAGGCCATTGCCCAGCGCGAGCCAAGCTTGCGATCGATGGCCAGCGCCTTGTCGAGCGTCTCCAGCGCCTTGGCATATTCGCCCGATTCACGCAGCACCAGGCCGATATTGTTGAGCGACGTCGCCACTTCGTCACGCCTGACCGCCAGCTTTTCGGCCCGCTCCAGCGCTCCCCGCAACTCCAGCAGGGCACGTTTGTTGTCCCCCAGCGTCCACCAGATCAGGCCGCCGGTGTTCTTGGCCATGACCTGTTCAAGCGGCCATTTCTCGGCCAGGGCGCTCTTTTCCACCTGTTCGCGCAGATCGAACGCCTCCTGGTAGCGCCCCTGGTACCAGGCATTATTGCCCTGTTCCAGCACGATCCTCATTTTCGTGCGCAGATCCTTCGCACCGACTTTCGCCAGGGCATCGCTGTAGAGCTTGTCGGCAGCCGGAAAGTTGCCGAGCAGACGCTCGCAGCGTCCCCGCTCCAGCAGCGTTTCAGCTTCCAGCGCTGCATTGCCCGCCTTGGCGTAGATTTCTCCCGCCTGGGCGTAATACTGTTCGGCAACGGCGTACTGATTGAGGCGCAGGTCGTAAATGCGGCCAAGATTGCGGTACTGCTCGGCCAGCGACACGTCATCCTTCAAGGTGCGGCGCAGGCCGGCCGACTCCTCGAAGAATGTTTTCGCAGCACTGAAATTGACCGAGTTTTCCATCACGACGCCGAAGTCCGCCAGCGCCGCCGCCTGTTCCTTGGCCATGCCGAGATCTGCAAAGATGCCGACACCCTCCTTCAGGGAGATGGCGGCATCGGCAAAGCGCTCGGCATTCGCCTGCAACAGCCCGAGCCGCAAAAGGGCATCTGCATGTTCGGCGGAGTACGGTTTTTCTTTGGTCAGCCCCTTTACCAGCGCAGCGGCATGCACAATGGCCCGGTCGGTCAACCCGGCGGAATAGGCACTTTCACGGGCATAGCGATGCAGCGGGGTGCGTTGTTTTTCAAGCGGAGGGTTTTCATCGACAATGGCCAGGGCATTTTCAAACAGGGAGAGCGCTTTCGTGAACTCTCCGGCGTTGTGGGCCAGCACCCCTTTCTTGCCATATTCGATAAAGCGGCTCTTGCCCAGCTTGGCCGCCTCGGCCGCATCAGGACCCCAGTCGCCGATCAGCAGCCAGCCGGACTTCAGCATCTTACTGGCATCGCCGAGCGACTGGCTGGCATACGCCTTGGCAAACCCAGCGGAAGAAGCTGCCGCACCTGCATCAATCGCTGTGCCGGAAGTGGCCAGCAGCAGCGACGGCACCCCTTGCAGCGCGGCCAGTTGTCCCAGATTGTAGGCCTGAGCGGCACCGGCATGCGGGGCAATGACCAGCGAGAGGTTTTCCGCTGTAGCGAGTCCGGAGAACGGCTGGCGCACTCCCTTGTCATCCTCCCACAACGGCAGGGCGTACCCGCTCCCCCCCGGCAGTGACGGAACTTCAGCAAGCAGACCGGCACGACCCGGCAGCACCAGGGTATGGGTGTCGGTCAATCGGTCATTCAAGCGGGGTGATACCAGCTTGGTAAACGGTTCGGCGACCGGCCACCACCCAGCTGGATCGAGGACCTGCCGCCGGAACGGCTTGCGCTGGCTTACTGACCGGACCAGATGGGTTGCGCTCAAGCCCCAGCCAAGCACCGGAGCTGAGCTGAAGCGCTCCGGCTCTTCATAGGCAGCCAGCAGCTGAGGTTGCGCGTACAGTTTGGCCTCAAGCGTTGCCCGATCAACCATTTCCGCCACAATCCCCTTCGTGCCGCCAATCGTAAAGAGCAGCCAGCGTTTGTCATCAAGTGGCGTAAAGCGGAGCACGGTTTTCCCCGGGAGCGTTTCCTGCACATCGATAAGTTCAACCGGCTGCGGTGACACCAGACGGCAGAGTTTGCCCCCCTTGCCCGAAGCGCACTCCTTGTTGAACGCACCCTGAATGGTGCTGAAGCGCTGCTGTGACGCCTTGAAAGTAGCCACCGCCTGCGGCGAATCATCGCCGGAGCGGGACAGCCTGTTCAGGTCAACCGAGGCCGCCGCCAGACGCAGCTCAGCCCCACCACCTTGGGCATAAAAA
>JBAYTT010000097.1:0-14217 GCA_041675485.1 Pelobacteraceae bacterium
ATGTCTCCGCCGGAGTCAAGCAACACGGAGAAGTTATCGAATGATTTAATGAATCCCTCCAGTTTATCACCCGACATCATGACAACAGCGACCCGTACGCGCTCTTTGCGGGCCTGATTGAGGTACTGATCCTGAATATTAAAAGGTGCCTTGGACATAGTTTACCCCTCCTGTCGCTCAAAAAAATCAATTGCATGCTCAAGTATGTTACCAAACTTCTCAGGATATTCAAACCACAATATATCAGGATCGGCCTTGAACCAGGTTTGCTGGCGTTTGGCATAGTGACGCGTATCTCGCTTGATGAGGCGGGCGGCCTCTTCAGCTGATAGTTCGCCACACAATTGGGCTGCCGCTTCCTTGTAGCCGATCGAACGCATCGACTTGAGTTCACGCCCGTATCCCGCGGCCAACAGGGCACTCACCTCTTGCAGCAGACCGGTGGCAAGCATCCGCTCAACACGTTCGTCTATACGCTGGTACAACACCCCTCGATCAACCAAAATGCCTATCTGAAGTGTGTCATAGCGCCGCGTGGCAAATGCATGCTCCTTTTGATAACGGGAGAGCGGAATTCCGGTCAGTTGATAGACCTCCAGAGCACGTATGATGCGCACCAGGTTGTTAGGATGCAGGGTGGCCGCCAGTACGGGGTCAACCAGCCGCAACCGCTCCAGCATGGCCTCGTTGCCGATCCTGTCCGCCTCAGCCTGCAAGGCCTCGCGAAGCTCCCCTGCCCCGCTGGGGGAATCGACCAGACCACTTATGAGGGCACGAATGTAGAGGCCGGTCCCACCGACCACAATGGCCCGCTTTCCCCGACTGACGATGGAGCGGATGGCAGCATCAGCGGCATCGGCAAAATCAGCGGCAGAGAAAAGCTGGTCAGGATCGGCCACATCGATCAGATGGTGACGGATTTCAGCCTGCTGTTCTTTTGTGGGTTTGGCAGTGCCGATGTCCAGTCCGCGATAGATCTGCATCGAGTCGGCATTAACAATCTCCGCATCCAGAGCATGTGCCAGTTGCAGGGCAAGATCACTCTTGCCTGAAGCGGTCGGGCCGCAAATGACCAGGATCTTGATCGCAGGAGCGGCACTCATGTCCGTTTAAAAATTTTCTGCAGTTCCGCTAGTGTCACAACATGCGATACCGGGCGGCCATGCGGACAACTGGCGGCGAAGTCGGTCTGATCCATTCTACGGAGCAACTCCTTGATCTGCCGGCTTTCGAGCGGATGGGGGCCACGGATAACTGAGTGGCAGGCGATGCGGGAAAGCAGGCCTTCCAGTGCATCATTGAAGGCGGCACTGGTACCGAACCGCTCCAGATCAGCCAGGATGTCGCGAATCAAAAGGATCGGATCATGATCAACGGCAAGCCGGGGAACGGCAGAAACCAGGATCGTTGTGCCGCCAAACGGTTCCAGCTCAAAGCCGATTCCGGCGAGTTCAGGGCTGAACCGGGCCGCCACCGCTACTTCGCTGAACGAGAGCTCAACCGTTTCGGGAAACAGCAGGCGTTGCGATTCAATCCCGCCTGACTGGCTCTGCTGTTTGAGCAATTGATAAGCAACCCGCTCACTGGCGGCATGCTGGTCGATGACCACCAGCTCGCAATCAGACTGGCAGAGTATGTATTCGCTGTGAAACTGCCCGATAATCGACAGTGAGGAAAAATAGCCGGCCGGTTCGGGAGGAGTCTGCTCAGGTTGAAATGAAACGACAGGTTCGCTGACGCTTATGGTGTCCGGCGGCGAGACCAACGGAGCTGCGGATGCCGTGACGATCCGCTCTGCCGGCTGTGTCCGGTACTGCGGGCGTGGCGGCAGAGTCAGCGAGGCCTGGGCAGCAGCTGCGATCCGCTCGCGATAGGTCTGCGTGGTTGCCGCATTTGGAGTGGGGTGTTGAGAAGGAGCGGGCGCCGCCAGCCAGGGAGAACTGCGCAGCACCCCTTCCACCGAAGCCTGTATGGCGTCATGTACGACAGATTGGCGCCTGAAGCGGACTTCATGCTTGGTCGGGTGAACATTCACATCGACTTCACCCGGGGGGAGTTCAATGAACAGTGCCACAACCGGATAGCGCCCACGGTCGATGACTCCCCGGTATGCCTGCATTACAGCATGCTGCACAACCTTGTCGCGAATAAAACGCCCATTGATGTACGTGTAGATCGCCTGCGTTCCTGAACGAATCAGGGCAGGGGCTGAGATGAAACCAGTGATTGCCGCATAGTCATCTTCCGACTTGACCGGATAAAGATGCTGAGAGCTCTCCCGTCCGACAACCTGCGCCAGGCGACGCTGCAGGTCGCTGCGCTGCAGGCGCAGCAACTCCCGGCCGTCGCTGGTGCAGGAAAACGCCACATCCGGACGGGAAACGGCCATTCGAGCGATGACATCGGCAACGTGGCCGGTTTCGGTCTCGGCACTCTTCATGAATTTGAGGCGGGGCGGCAGATTGAAAAAAATCTGTTCCACGGCAATAACGGTTCCGGGAGCCATGCCGCATGCTCTGACATCGCGAACACGTCCCCCCTCCACGATAATCTCGGTTCCTTCAGGAGAGCCCCCTTCGCGGGTTGCAAGCGAGAAACGGGACACCGACGCGATCGAAGGAAGCGCCTCACCTCGAAAACCAAGTGTCATGATTTTGTCCAAATCACTGTCTACCCTGATTTTACTGGTTGCATGCCGCTCCAGCGAAAGCAGGGCATCCTCGCGCGACATGCCGGACCCGTTGTCAGAAACACGAATCAATCGCCTGCCACCGGCAGTTATTTCCACGGAGATCTCGGTTGCACCGGCATCGAGCGAATTCTCGATCAATTCCTTAATGACGGAAGCGGGCCGTTCGACAACTTCACCGGCAGCTATCTTGTTGGTAAGAGTTTCCGGCAGGATGGTTATGCGCTGGGACATGGCAGCTCCGGCTTGCACGAAAAAAGAGCGGGGTGACCCGCTCTTTCCGGTGAAAGCCTGATGTTTATGAGAACTTATTTTGAAGCTTTTTCTTTCGTATCGCCAAAAAGGGAGTCGAAATCATCCGCAGCCTCTTTGCTGCCGGTTGCTGCGGTTTCAGCCGGCGTGTCATCCCAGGAAAAACTTTCAAGATCGAACTCTCCCGGTGCGGACGAGACCTCAGCCGCCTTTGCCGCAGCAGGAGCGGCCGGTGGTGCTGCAAAGGGAGATTCTTCCGACTGAGACGTCGATTCAAGGAGGTCGGCAAAGACATCATCAGACGGCAAACTGCTTGATTGATTCTGGTCGGGCGTAGAATCTATAAAGTTAAACGGGTCGTCATTACCTTGAGCTGATGGTGGCGGGGTATCGTCAGGCAGATCAAAGGAGAAGATGTCGTCATGAATTTCAGCAGTATCACTGTCACCTGCGTGATCAGTCGTGCTTTCAGCCGATTGGAATTCAGCCGCCAATTTTTCCTTTGCTTCAAGCGG
This sequence comes from Pelobacteraceae bacterium, assembly GCA_041675485.1. Lineage (GTDB taxonomy): Bacteria > Desulfobacterota > Desulfuromonadia > Geobacterales > Pseudopelobacteraceae > JACRCG01. The sequence goes on from JBAYTT010000097.1 coordinate 3,457, forward strand.
AAGAACCATTGAAGGGATTGAATGCGTTTGTTTGAAACCGATCAGGTCGCTGGAGCACTTTTTACAGCTGTCATAGTATTCAAAACTATTAAACCCGCACTTGGGACATTTCATTAGCGGCTCCTTAGCGAGTTAGAAGATATTTTCTGTGTTTTTCCTGCAGAAAATAACTTCGTTAACGCACTTATCCAGTTTATCTGGGCTGACTGTGATTTCATCACATTTCACCCCATATATACTGTATTATCGAAAGAATAGCAATACTTGCCGTTTCTGTCCTCAGTATTCTTGCCCCCAATGAAACCGGCTGAAAACCGTGCTGACAAAAATGGCGCACCTCCAATGGGTCGAAGCCTCCCTCCGGGCCGATCGCCACGATCACCGAGGAAGGTTTTACTCCTGAAGAAAGTGTATCTTTCAGCGAATGTTCCCGCTCCCCTTCCCAAAGAATCAGGCGAAGTTCCTGGCCGGAATCATTTGCCGCCTCGACAGCGCTCTGCCTCCATGTTACCGGAGGGATGTCGCTTCGACCGCACTGCCGTGATGCTTCAGCAGTAATACGGTTCCAGCGTTCAAGTTTACTGTTCTGCTGATCATCGCGCACTTTTGCCACGGAGCGACGCCCGCCAAACAACCAGAAATCGTGGGCGCCAAGCTCGGTACCTTTCTGCAGAATCAAATCAATTTTATCCCCTTTGGGAAGCGCCTGGCAGACAGTTATGCGGGGAGCGGCAGAATCACTCTGCTCGGCCGGACAGGAAGAGGTTATTTTTACCGCCACCCACTCCTTGGCGACCTGATTGATGACGCCGTAATACACCATCCCCTTCTCATCAGCCAATTGGACGGCATCACCCGGTCCCTGCCTAAGGACCCGCACCATATGGTTGTAAATATCGCCATCAAAAGAGGCATACCCATCACGAATGGCACGTGAATTTATCATGAAACGGCGCGCGCTCATTATCAGGCTTCATTCCGGTACAGCATGGCAACCCATTCACCGGCGCACACCGTCTGTATGTATTTCAGCGGCTGGGAGGAGAATCCCTGACGTACCAGCGGTTCCTTTTCCGCCAGAATCCCGGAGAGTATCAATGCGCCGCCCGGCTGCAAACGTTTTGCCAGATCAGGCGCAAGGCGTACCAGCTCCTCAGCCAGAATGTTTGCCAGAATAATATCGAAGCGTTCCGTCAGTGATTCGAGCGGTGCGGTGCCGCACTCTACGTTATCCGTCAACCCGTTAAGCGCAAGGTTTTCACGTGCGACGACAATCGCATCTGGGTCGATATCAAGAGCAAGTATTCGGCCGGCACCCAGCAGACTCGCCGCCATGGCAAGAATTCCCGAACCGGTACCAAGATCGAGAAGAGAAGGGATAGTGAGCAGGGGTTCCGCTTCCATGACCGACTCCAGCAATTCCAGACAGAGGCGCGTCGTTTCATGTCCACCGGTGCCAAACGCCATGCCCGGATCAATGCGGATGACAAGGTCTCCGGCTAACTCCGTCGTTTCCTCCCACGTCGGCACGATCAGAAGGCGTTTGCCAACCCGGAGCGGCTTGAAATGGACCTTCCAGCTGCTGCTCCAATCTTCAGTATTAACAGATGTGAGCACGGGGGGGGCAAAAAAAGCGTCAGGATGCCGCCGGGACAGCTCCGACATGAATGCTTCAAGTTCGTGCATCCGGGGGGCGGGATCACTGTCAGCCGGCAGGTAGCCTTTAATTACGACTCGAACTGAATCAGGAATTTCGCTCGTCGAGAAGGCGTCAACAGAAAGGTTGTCAACACAGACTCCTTTGCCGGACAGCTGTGTCAGGAATTCGGCAACAACTTCCGAGTATTCTTCGGGAACATCACATGCAATCTCAAGCCAGGAATCGATCATGTACAAACCTATGGAATAGATGGAGTAACTGCTCGGAAAAAGTAACAGATGCACCCACACCTGACAATAAAAAGTTTGTATGCCGCCACTTTCAAAATATGTCCCTGCTGTTTTAGATCGCCTTGCGCCAGGCCAGCTGTTCTTCAAGCCAGCGCGAAAAACTGGTGAAGGCGTAGCAGAGAATGAAATAGATGACCGCAATGAAGATGAATATTTCAGTCGGGAAAGCCATGGTGCGGTTGTTGATCTGGGTGGCGACGTGGGTCAGCTCTGACACGCCGACGATAAAGGCAAGCGAGGTATCCTTGATCAGCGATACGAACTGGTTCACGAACGAGGGGATCATGTTGCGCATTCCCTGGGGAAGAACGATATAGAGCATCGCCTGCCACGGTTTCAAGCCGGTGGAAATGGCCGCCTCGGTCTGCCCACGGGGAATCCCCTCGATACCTGCCTTGACAATCTGGGACATGTACGCCGAAGTGAAAACAGTGAGCGCCATGATGACCGTGTTGGTCTCGGCAACCGTGCCGAACAGGGCCGGCAGCAGGAAGTACATCCAGAAGATCACCATCAGGAGCGGCACGCCGCGCACCGCGTTGATCAGGATCGTGACCGGATAGTAGATCAGCCTGTTTTTGGAGAGGGCGAGCAGGCCGAGAATCATGCCGCCGAACAGCGACAAGACACAGGAAACCAGCGCCAGATAGAGCGTCAACCCGACTCCGCCAAGCGGTCCCTCAGGGAACCGGCCGATCATGAAGTAGGTGAAGTTGTCAGCAATAACCTGAAAGTTTAAAAAGCCGTCCATGATGGTCTCCATTACGCCCGGTGGGGATTTAGTACACGTATGTTGTACTGATGGATCAGCGCCGTAATGACGACCGACAGCACGAGATACACCAGCGTTGCCGCCGTAAAGGCCTCAAATCCCTTGAAGGTGTAACTTTCCACCTGCCGCGCCTGATAGGTCAGCTCCATGACACCGATGGTCATGGCCAGGGACGAGTTTTTGGCAAGGTTGAGGAACTGGTTCACCAGCGGCGGTATCGTTATCCGAACCGCCTGGGGCAGAATGATGTACTGCATCGAGCGCAGATAGGAGAAGCCGGCGCTACGGGCCGCTTCCAACTGCTCCTTGGGGATCGAAAGTACCCCGGAGCGGATATCTTCTGCGATGAAGGCCGAGGTGTAGATGGTCAGGGCGATCACGGCAGCGGCAAATTCGAAGTTGGTGCTGTTCAGCCAGTCGTTGATCACCGTGGGGAAGATCTTGTAGGAGCCGAAGTACCAGAAAAAAATCTGAACCAGCAGCGGGGTGTTGCGAAAGAACTCCAGGTAGGCATGGGCAAACCAGCGCACCGGCCGGATATGGCTCATGCGCATGACCGCAATCAGCAGGCCGATAAGGAACGAGAACACAATCCCGACCGTCGAGATCTGCAAGGTAACCATCAGGCCGGAGACGAGCCATTCGAAGTATTTTCCAGAAGTGACGATTGACCAGTCGAATTGATATGTTAACATCGGTAACCTCGAAATTGATGGTTGATGGAGGGGCGACCATGCGTGGCCGCCCCTGCGGACGCTGATTTATTTACCTGCTGCAATCTTAAAGGTGCGGCTGAGATGAAACTGGGTGTTCGGACCGAACCACTTTTCAAAGATCTTCCTCGCCTCGCCTGATTTTTCCATCTCCAGAACAGCCTTGTTGACAAATTCCACAAAGTTCTTGTCACCCTTGCGCATGCCGAGGCCGTATGGCTCATCGGAGATCTGCACGGCGGGGATTTCAAACTGTCCCTTGTTGGGGGCTTTCGCAAGGATGCCGGCCAGAATGGCCTCGTCGGTGGTCACAGCAGCCACCTTCCCCTGTTGCAGGGCCAGAAAAGCCTGGGGGTAGTCATCAAAGGAAAGCACACTGGCAGTAGGGATCGACTTTTTCACGTTCTGCTCCGAAGTGGAGCCCTTGGCCGTACCGATCTTCTTCCCTTCCAGATCTTTCAGGCTTTTTACGGTACCTTTTTTGGTAATAAACTTCTGACCGGTAAAGAAGTAGGTGTTGCTGAAGTCGATCACTTTGGCACGATCAGCGTTCTTGGTCATGGTTGCGGCAATGATGTCGATATGACTCTCCTGCAGCTGCGGCATGCGACTGGCGGAGGTAACCGGCTTTAATTCCACCTTTACCCCCAGTTTTTTGGCGATGGCGTTGACAAAGTCGATATCGTAGCCGACGATCTGGCGGCTCTTTTCATCCACATAGCCAAAGGGAGGAAGCGAATCCTTCACCCCCGCCACGAGTACCCCTTTCTTTTTCACATCAGCCAGAGTGTCGGATGCCAGGGAAGTTTTGGCCATAAATCCTGCCAGTACGACGGTCATTACTACGGTTGCCAGTTTTTTCATGTGTGTCTCTCCTTTTGGTTGGTTTGCTACGCCTCAATGCATCGGTGATAAAAGTTGCTTCAAGAACTGCTTGGCCCGGTCATGCCGAGGCTTCAGGAAAAATTCCTCGGGATGGGCCTCTTCCAGAATCACGCCGTGATCCATGAAAACCACCCGGTGGGCAACCTCACGGGCAAAGCCCATTTCGTGGGTAACCACCACCATGGTCATGCCGCTTTTGGCCAGATCCTGCATGACCGCCAACACCTCGCCGATCATTTCCGGGTCGAGCGCCGAGGTCGGCTCGTCGAACAGCATGATGCGCGGCTTCATGGCCAGGGCACGGGCGATGGCCACCCGCTGCTGCTGCCCGCCGGAAAGCTGCGACGGATAGGAATCACGTTTGTTGGCCAGGCCGACCCGTTCCAGCAGCACCATGGCTTGTTCCTCGGCCTCCTTGCGCGGGATGTTGCGGATCTTGATCGGCGCCAGCGTGATGTTGTTGATGGTCGAAAGGTGCGGGTAGAGATTGAACTGCTGGAAGACGAAACCGACCTCGGCGCGCAGCTTGTTGATGTCGGTCTTTTTGTCGGACAGGTCAAAGCCATCCACGCCCAGGCTCCCCTGTTCGATCGGCTCCAGCTGGTTGATGGTGCGGATCAGGGTTGATTTCCCCGATCCGGACGGCCCACAGACCACCACCACCTCCCCCTGCTTGACGTGCAGATCGATGTCTTTGAGGACATGGAGACTTTTGAACCACTTGTTGACTCCCTGAAACTTGATCATGCGTTACTCCTTGTCGATGTTGTATGCGCAGCGTTATTTCTGAGCAGGTGTCCTTTGATCATCTCTACGAAATCCGCTTCCCGGTTCCCCTGATAGACCATGGAAGAGGCGATTTCGGCGGCCAGAATGGCGTAGATATATTTGACCGGCAGCTTTCTGATACGCTGACGATAGAGAGGTGTATCGCGCAACAGCCGTGGGAGGTGATTGAGGATGGTCCGCCGGAACAGCGGCTGCATGCAGAGTTCTGAATGCCCCTGAAAAAAGGCGAACAAACGGGCATAGAGGGCATTGATTTCCTGGCTGATGGCGTCGGATATTTCGGTGTAGAGCAGGGTGCAGCCCGGCTCCCGCTTCCTGCACAGGATCAGGCGCGCCTCGTCTTCGGCCCGGTTGGCCAGAATTTCCAGGACATCCGCCACGTAGCGCTCCTTGTGATCGAGAAATTCCCGTTCGCTGAGGAGCAGGTTGGCGATAATTTCGTACGATGACGAAATGACGCCGCACTTGTTGGCCGAGGCGTCACGCATGATCACGACGCCATGTTTCTGCAACTGCACCCTCGCCTCGGGGGTGATGAACGAGTTAGCCCCCTCCACGATGACCCGCGACGACGGCGTGCCGTCGGCCAAGAGAAACTGCTGCCAGGTGCTCCGGTCGATGGTCTCGGGGCGACCGCCGGCCGGGATGAACAGGTCGGCCGGAACCGTGTAGACCAGTTCGCCATACTCGCGGGAAAACTCGTCCAGCGAGATCCATTTTTCGACAATACCGTCGGCGTGCCGCATGACCTTGCGGTACAGCTCACGCAGCCCTTCGGTGCGCCGTCCGCTCCGGAAGAGCATGAAGCCTCCCGGATGAAGCCGGTTCGGGTCAAAGGCGTCCAGATCGTGTGTCAGGACAATGCGGCGCAGTTCGCCGTGATCGGCCCCTTCCGGATCGACCAGAGCCGCAGTGCCGTCGATAATCAGCGTGATTTTTGACTGCGGGCAGCGCTCCAGCATGATGCGCATGGCATTGCCGGCGACATCGCCGTTCGGGCCGCCGGTGAACTTGACCGAGAACGGGTCGCGCCGGATGTCGATCCCCTGCTCCTGCATGGTGATCTCGGCAAACGCCACCACACCGGTGGAGGTGACGCCGTACTCCTTGTGGTTGATGCCGACCCGTTTGCTGGAGATGATGCCGATGCCGAGCAGATAGCCGCGCCGCACCGACAGCCGGGCAATCGCTTCCACCATGCTGTCATGCATGTTTTCGTCCGGACCGATCTCGATCGGTTCGTCCTCGCGGTAGTAGTCAACCACGTTGGCATCGGCGGCAACGCCGTCGCGGGTGACAAAAATATCGAGGAAGGCGTTGGCGAAACCGTACTGGAGCTTGTAGAGCCGCCACGTTTCCAGATCCCGCTCCCGCTCGCCCAGATCCGAGACATCAAGGACGACAACCATCTTGGAGCCACCTTCGTAGATATCCTTGTTCTTCAGGTGCTGGGTGTTGGCCAGAACATACACCTCGCGCAACAGGGTATTGGCGCTGGTGGTATAGTCGTCGCTGCTGCGGGCAATGATGGTGCGCCACCCTCCCCGGGCAATATCCGAGAAGCCGACATGATACCCGGCACCGAAGCGGCCGAAAAAGAAGGTCACCCGGAATGGCACCGCAGGGGGCAGATCGGCGGTAAATTCGGCGCCCAGCGCCGTCAGATAGGCGGGATCGAGCCGGAAGGCCAGCGCCTGCTTGGCCGGAACGAAGAAATTGGTTTTAAGGGTGTGGCGGATAAAGAGCAGACAGCAGCGGAAGATGGCCCGGCGAATCTCGTCCAGATAGCGGTGGCCGGTGTTGTACTCATCCACGGCCCGGGTTGTTTCCGCCAGGGTCTTCGCATAGAGGGTGTCACGCTCCCTGCAGGCCGGATCAAACCTGACCCGGAAGAGCTGCACCAGCTGCAGGGAGATTTCCGGATGAGAATGGAAGGCGCTCATGACATCGGCACGGCCGAAACGGTCCGGATGATTATGTGCCAGGTTGGTATGGCAGAATGCGATAAAAGCGTTGATCAGCGAGGCATCGGCGCCGCTCATGACCCGGTTGGCGACAAATTCCCGATAGGTGTACGAGCTGGTGGCCAGCACCTGGGTATTGTACAGTTCCTGCTGGAGGCGGTCGAACAGCCCGGAGCCCTTGGTCAACGGCGCCCGGTCGCGCCGCTTGACATAAAAGGTGCCGAGGAAGCAGGGGTGAACACCGTTGCTGACCGTCAGGCAGTACGCCCGCCGCACGCCGATATCCAGGCGGTTGAAAACCTCCATGACCTGGAGCAGAAAATCCTTCTGGGGAGGGTTGGCCACCGCGAACAATACCCGCGACTCCCCCTGCTCGTCAGCCGCATCCATCGCCTCCAGATCCAGGTAGAGACCGCCGTTGACATTCCCCTGATGAAACAGCCAGAGCAGTTGCGCCACCCGTTCCGGGGGAGAGATGCGCACGTAATTCTCGTTGTTGGACCAGATTATGGTCAGCAGCCGCTCCATCTCTTTCAGGTCGCAGCCCGGATAGGCCGACTTCAGCGTGCTGATGATCCTGGTACGGATTGCCGCCGGAATGGCTGCCCCTCCATCTGCGGTCACCTCCCCGTTGTTCTTGCGGTCAAATTCAAAGCGCTGTATCTCCAGCTCCTGCTCCAGGCCGGGAACCGGGGCGTCGGAATGAGCGATCATGGCATAGGATATCTCACGTTCCTGCATGGTCCGGAGCGTCTCGTAGAGGGAACCGGGCTGATTGATGCGCGCCAGGATCTGGCTCTTCTCCCGGTCGGCCAGGATCAGGCGGCGGTTTTCCCCCAGCGTGCCCAGTTCCCTGGCAAGTATGGCCAGCGCTCCCGGTTCATCGTTCATGGAAACGAAGAAATACGGATGCATGCTGCTCTGAAGCCACTCCTGGTTCTGCGCAACCTTGTCAGCCATGCTATTTATTGATGTGCGGCCATGCGGTGACGGATTCATCATTGATCCTTTTTTCAATAGTGTCTTTGAAGGAACATACTGATACTGAAAGAATAATGATGTATCAGCAAAACGAATACCAAGTTCGCGCAAAATCGGCAAAGTCGCTTACAGCAAGGACCAACGGTGTTTTAAAAAATATACGTGGTTTTTAAAGTGGTATAGCTGGCGCGAGTGACGCGAGAGGGGAACAGCATGGATTTAATGAGAGGAGTCGGGGAGTTACAGGTGGTATAACCATTGTTATTGCGATAACAATGGTTATACCACATTCGGGAAAAGTACATGTCAATTGCAATACAGACGACAGGCGGTTGTTGTGTCAATGGTTTCAGAGGTTTTATGCTGCTTTGCGAGTAAGCCCTTCAGTAATGTAGGTAATTGCCAGTGTGTTGATGCTGACACCTTCAAGCCGGGCGCGTGATTGCAGGCGGGCATGGAGGCTTTTGGGGAGGCGTTGTACAAACTTACCAGAGAATGCGCCGTAGCTGCCAGGTTTTGGCACGGGCAAGCCTTTTGCTTCAAGTGCGGCAATAACGGCGGCAAGGGCTTGCTGTCCTTCCGATATTGCATCTTCTATGGTTTCACCATCAGCTATGCATTCGTTGAAATCGGGGAAACTGACAAGATACCCGCCGCCCTCCTCGGCAGTAAGTGTCCGCAGCTCAAATGGATATTTGCTCACGTCTTTCATGGTTCCTCCAATAGGAGCAGAAACTTTTTGATATAGACCGGCTTGATTGGCTTCTTCGCCGGAACAGGCAGAGTCTTGCCGGATACCGTTACAAAAACACAGTGACTAGAGCCTTCGTGCCGCCAGTCAATTCCAAAGCGCCGCGCAACAGCCTGCAAATCCTCGATCCGCCAGTCAAGGGGATTGGTTTTCATCTTTGCAAGAGTTTTATCAGCTTGGCTCATAAGCAAATAGTACTAAGGATAGTATCATTTATCAACACAAAAAGGAGAACAATAGCGAATAGACCGTGCTGCGTGACCTCTTTCAGCAGCGCCTGTTTGACCTGTTCCATCCTCCCGGCAACAGCGGAATCGTGCCGTGCCTTATCAGTCATACGCTTGATGCAGGCGCTCAGCGTTGATACATCACGCCCGAAGATCCGTCCCAACTCGCTGATCGTACCAGCGGAGAATTCCGCGACCGCCCAGGCCGCGAGCGTGCGCGCTTCGGTGATTACTCTGCCTCGCTGCCGCGAACAAAGTGTCTCGTTATCAATAGCGCAGACCTTCTTGACTGCTGCCACTACCTCACCGATGGTCGGTTTTTGCTCACGCCGCAGTTGCGCCTTCTCCAACGCTTCATCGACAAAGCTCTCAATGCCGAGCAGACGACTGTCAAACGCTCCTCCTTGATGGAATTCGTTATTGCGTCCGTCCCCCGTCCTCTCCCCGACAAACTGGGAGAATAACCTTACCGCCACGTTACGTCGCGAGCCAAACATCGACAGCACCTGTTCCGTGGTCAGCCACGGTATGCAATCCGTGCCGAGGTAGGCTGTGTGGCTGCTCCATCGATATTCTTCCGGAGCCGTTACCATGGCCGCACGGACAGGATTCAGATGGATATAGGCGACAAGCTCGAGCAGATATGAGTCGGCATCGACAAGAACCGCCTTGTATCGCCCCTGGAACAGGTGGCCGCTTCGCTTCATCCGGCGATTGATCCATGTGGTATAGCGAAGGGAAAGGTTCTGCATGATACGGGAGAGCGGTGTTTCACTGACCTGGATAGCGATGTGGGCGTGGTTTGTCATAAGGCTAAACGCGTGGATGCGGCAGCCAAACTTCTCGACGATAGTTTGCAGAAGGAGATAAAACCTGTACCGGTCGCCATCCTCGAAGAAGATGTCCTGCTGCGCGTTGCCGCGCAGGATTACGTGGTAGAGAGCGCCGGGGAAGTGTATGCGTTGTTTGCGGGCCATGGGGAGGTTATACGGGATTTAAAGCAACAAAGCAAGCCTGACCCCGCAGAAGTCTTCCAAGATAGTAGTATTCTGCCGTCTGTGTCTCAGCGTCATACGTCATTAATATTGTTTCTGTGGCAAAAGTCTTCCCTTTTCCAAAATCGGTTGAAAGGATGTAAATTTCACTCGTCCTTTCATTCGGGTTGTTCCACCAAGGAGGATTTGATTCGTCAGCCAGTACAGGCATCTTCTCTTGATACTCGCTGTAACTGACACGGGCAAGGTTCTTGGGGAGCGTGTCTTTGAAGGTTTGGTTCGTTGATCGAAATTTCATGTATACATGAGCGCTGTCTGCAAATGACCATGTATTACTTTTTATTTCTTTAACATCTTTCGGTGGCTTTTGATGAAATGTGTCCTCATAGACGTAACTTGGAACACTGGCCCGAACTAGGAAATATGAGAATGTGGCAGCTGCAATGACGCTAACGATTGTAAGCAATATAAATGGAGCACCACCAACCCACTGTAAAAGTCTGGATTTCCTTTTCCGCCCAATGATCAGAAGCACCAGCCCACCAAGCCATACAATGGCTCCAACTCCGGCGATGATGCCCCAAAAAAGAATGACTATGCCTGGTCCCATTTGCCTTTATCTTCTTTCAGTTCAACGTTTTAGAGGATGAACAGCAAGCCGCCTTCAAAATATGCTTGTAGCGTAGATCTTGATCGGCGCGTCTGTTCCATCCGAGGGTTGAGCGTTTTCTTTG
>JBAYTT010000098.1:0-14115 GCA_041675485.1 Pelobacteraceae bacterium
ATGCCGACACCGACTCCGGCAGCAGCCAGTCCGCCCGGATTATTGGCCGCATCGCGAATGGCGCTGGCTGTTTCATAGCGGGTATAGTTCTGCATGTCGCCGATCACCCGCATGGCGCCGGCTTTGTCGATGGCCCTTTCGACCTCTTCCGGCAAGCCGATATCCTGAACCTGCACCTCAACGAGTTCGAGGCCAAGCTTTTCAAATGCCGGGACGATTCTGCTTTTGAGAGTTTCCCCCAACTGAACGACCTTGCTTTCAAGGTCGAGAATCGGGATGCCGGTTTCCGGCATGACCTCCTTGATCCAGGTACCGATTTTTCCGCGCAGATTGTCTTCGATGGAACCGGTCGTAAAAACCCCGTCCGTGCCGACAACCTCCCGGATAAACAGCGCAGGATCCATTAATTTGATCGAGTACAGTCCATAGGCCGTGACCCGCACCGCTCCAAATTCCGGATCACGCATGGTACAGGGGGATGGCGTACCCCACTTGAGATTGGTAAACTGGCGGGTACTGCAAAAATATATTTCCGCCTTGAAAGGGCTTTCAAAACCGTATTTCCATCCCTGCAATGTTGCCAGCACCGGCAGATTTGCCGTTTCCAGGATATAGGTACCCGGCTTGAATACATCAGCAAGCTGTCCTTCATTGATAAACACGGCCATCTGGCCTTCGCGTACCACAAGCCTGGCATGATGCTTGATCTCGTTATTGTAGCGTTCAAATCGATAGACAAGCGTATCACCTGAATCGTCCAGCCACTGGATGATATCGAGCAACTCACCCTTCATCTTATCCATAAAGCCCATGCACATCCCCCCGTTTAGATAGGTATATTTATGCTCAGCCACTCTTGAAGTGGATGAATTATAGACAAGTTATTGCAGGATGCAAGCAATGCGGTGAACAGTGACTATTTTCAATCTTCCCAGCAAACGGTTGACCGGCCACTGCAAATTGTCTAGTATCGATTCTCGGTGCTGAAACAGTCATCAATACTTTTTTTACGGCGGAACCTTATTTCATGCAAGCCTATCCATATACCATAACGATCTCTTCCGAAAAGGGGGGCGTCGGCAAGACAACCCTCGCCACCAACCTGGCAATCTACCTGAAAGCGATGCACGAGGATCTGCCGGTAACAATTTTCTCCTTTGACAACCACTTCACGATTGACAAGATGTTCCAGCTGAAAAAAGGTACTGATGATGCTGCTGATGTTCATGCCCTTTTGATGGGGGCAAAAGCTGCCGAGGTTGTTCAGACCGGGCAATACGGAGTCGGATTCATACCCTCTTCAAACGAGCTTGGCGATATCCACGAACGTTTCAAAGGACCGATGACCCTGACCCGAATGCTGGCAGAATCAGGCATCTCCGGCATCGTCATCATAGATACGCGACCGGATCTCAATATACTGACACAGAATGCCCTGTATGCAGCCGATCGGGTGTTGATCCCGGTCAAGGATCTGCCCAGCCTGGAAAACTGCAAAAATATCTTCGCACTGTTCGAGCAGCGTGGCATCGACAAAAAATCATTGGCACTGATTCCCTGCCTGATAGATGAGCGCATCAAATTCGATGGAATCTTCAAGGACCAGAAGACACTTCTGCGGGCGATTGCCGTCAATCGCGGCTACCGTTGCCTGGACACATATATTTCAAAAAGCCCGAAAGTCGAAAGCCTCAATACGAATCCGGAGGGTAAAATTTATCCGATCCTGACTCATGCTCGCGGCACCGAGGTGTATGGGCAGTTCATGGAAATCTCCCGCGATATCTTGAGAAGTGTCGATGCAACCAAGGAAACCAGGGCCTGCCTGTATCACACCTGGCTGCTGGAAAAAGAGGCCCACAAAAAAGAGTCGTATCTGGCACGACTTGAAGGTCTGGCAGAGCGCTGCCTGATTTGCGGCTCCGTACTGGCGGAGAACCCGGATGACCGCAGTTTTTATTTTGAGACATCCGATCGTTCCTCCCGCGGCTTCCTGCACGGAACGTGCGTAAGCAACATGCTCTGTTCGGCACTCTATGGTTTGCAGGAAAACGATCCGTCATTCGATGCGGCCAGAGCACTTGTTGCCGACAAGGCCACCAGGGCGGTATCACTTCTGCTGCCGCGAATCGGATCAGAAACCAGCAGGCTCGATTACCGTCAATTCACCATGGCCGGAGAACAGCTGCTTCAGAAAAATGTGGAAATGCCTGGGTTTGATGCCGGGGAATTCAATGGGGTGCATGACCGCTTATATCTGCTTCTGAACGAAGCTCTGGCGGGATTTGAAGGTGCCTTGCGGAAAGAGAGCTGGTTGTCGGTTTATCCGGTGGATCCGGGCAACCCCGAGGCTGTCCTGCATGAAGATTCATACAAGTCCATCCACCGCTTGCAGAAACAGTTTGCCGAAGTTATTTGACAAGCTGTGACGCCGGCACGAACCGAACCCCTTGGGCGGCAAGTTCAGGCAGTGCCGCTGCAAGGGTTGCAATCGTGGCCGGGTGCGGATGGCAGATTGCGATTGCCGCACCGTTTTTTCTGGCCAATCTGACCGCCTGATTGAGCTGACCAAGAATATAGCCGCGCTCCTGCTCGTTATCGAGAAACACATTCCGCCGGGCAGACCTGATCCCCACTCGCTGTGCCACCCTCAACCCCACGCTTTCCGGCGATGTCACGCTATCGATAAAAAACAGGTTATTCTTTTTCAGAATTTGAAGCACCTGCGTCATCTTTTCTTCCTGTTCGGTAAATTCCGACCCCATATGGTTATTGATCCCAACCGCACCGGGAAATTGCTGCACAAATCCGGACACCCGCTTCTGCAGATCGTCCGCGTCCATTGACACAAGAAGACCATTCGCTTCCAGGCGTCGAGACGGCCATCCCTTGGACTGCATCGGAATGTGGATCATCGTTTCAATTTCACGAGCGCCGGCGTACGCAGCAACTTCTTTATCGACGCGCAGACCGGGAATTATGGAAAAAGTCAGCGGAACCTTTATTGCAGCCAGAGAGCGCGCCTCCGACATACTGTTCCCCATATCGTCGATAATAATAGCCAGGCGCGCAGAGGCACCAACTGCAACGCCCGGTTTATCCGTTTCAGGAGTTGAGGTTTTCGGAGGAGATGCTTTCTCTTCCTTCTCAGCCGGGGGAGGGACTGCAGTCGGTTCGGCAATACCGACACTCTTCTGAATGGGGGTTGTTGTAGCAGGGGTAACCGGTGTGACGCGGGAAAGATCAGGTTTCTGCGTTATTACATCCGTTTTTTTGGACGGTGAAAATAAAAAATATCCGGCAATTACACCCGCAATCAGAACCACAATCACCAATGCAGCAACACGAGACCCGGATGGCTGATTTCGGGATTTATTTCTATTTGGACCGGCCATTACTTACGGGTTGTATCCGGTTTTTTTACGGTTTCATTCAAACTGCGTTGTTGTTTCAGCAACCGGTGAGCAACCAGAATGTAGTCATCAAGATAATCCTGTTTGCCATCTGAATTCAAATCGTAGCCCGGTTTATTGTTTATAAGCGGTTTTGCCAGCAGCGCATCCAGTGCCGTAGCGGATAGAGCATCCAGTTTCGCAGCCGCTGACTGCTCAATTGGCGGAACGGCAATTAATGGAATTTCAAGACTCTCCCCTTTCAGGATGATGGAGAGACGTACGTCAGATTTGCCCTTCTGGGGAAGCGCAACAAGCTCCCATTTCTTGTCGGATAATCTCCTGATCGACTTTAGATTTGCACCCTTGAGAGAGAAGCTGGGAGTGTCTGCTTCATTTACAAGGTCAACGGTTACCGTCACAAGCGATTTTCCATCCGTAACGACTATCCCGGGCAACTGAACGATCCCCGCCTCATGCAACGCACTCATGTCAAAAAGGGACGAAAACTGCTTCAATGAGCGACTGTTTTTGAATGCGCGAAAGCGGTCAAGCACGCTTTGACTCGTTTTCAAGGTTGTACGTATGCCACCAGTTTTGGCTTCGGGTGCAGCAACCGGCGGAGACGTTTCCTGGGATGCTGCCGTATTGCCCTCTGGAGTTGCAGAGGGATTCGCAGCACCATTCGGATAAGCAGCCTCATCGTGCCGTTCATCTTTACGAGCTTCTTCTCGATACGGATTATTGCCGCCCGGCTCCTGAGGCAGGGAAACAGAGCCAAGAGTTGATCCGGATTGCTGTGTACCCGGTGTGTACGTCATTCCTCCGGCACTGTTACTAGTGGAACCACCACCGGAACCGGGATTTGCGGCGTTATTATCCGTACCTCCCGTGCCTGCTGCTTCATTCGTTGGCTGCGGGGTGCCGGATGTGGACTGAACGGCAAGCGGGGCTAGGGTGGCAGTATACGCACTGGACGATAGTGTCGGTTGCGGGGCGGGAACGTTCCCCTTCTTGACAAACGAAATCGAAGCAAGTTGACCGGTGCCTTTAATGACGCCCCCGGTAATAAATGCGATCCTGACCAGTCCGGGAACATCGGTATTACTGGCCACCATGGCGCTGGAAGTAAGCACCCCGGCCGTTACTTTAGGAGCTTCAAGAGTGGCAGTGTCATACGTAATCGTCAGATCAACTCCCGAAGCATCCGGCAGATCAATGGCGGTTATTGAATATGATGCCGCACCGGAAGGAGCAATATTGAAAATGGTTGCCGCCTCGCCATAATCGTAGGCGGCAACCAGAACAGCCAGCAGCAGTGTCGTGATAAAGCGCAGATTACACATGGTATGATTCCCGGATCTCATAGTGTTTTTACTTGTCATTGCCCATCGACTTGATTAACTCCCACCCCTTGAGCAGGTCAAGAGCCCTAAGCACCTGATAGTCGGTTTTGAGGTTATCTTCAAGTTTAGACGGAACTTTTTCTGTTGCATCATCCTTCTTTTCGCTCTTTTTCTCGTCTTTCTTTGCAGCACCCGCACCGGTTTTATCTTCGGTCTCAAAGTGGTTTTCCAGATCTTTTTCTCTCAGATGCAGGGAATCCTTTTTGGCGGTTGTCTTTGGCAGTTCAACCGCTTCGACCATAATATCGGGGGTTATCCCCTTAGCCTGAATTGAACGCCCTTTAGGCGTATAGTAGCGGGCGGTTGTCAAGCGGAGACCGGAGTCATCAGACAACGGGATAATGGTCTGTACCGACCCCTTGCCAAAGCTCTGTGTGCCCAGAATAATAGCCCGTTTATGATCCTGCAGGGCTCCGGCAACGATTTCCGACGCACTGGCACTGCCGCCGTTGATTACGACCACGATCGGGTACCCGGCCTCTTTGCTGCCTTTTTTGGCGGTAAATTGCATTTTAGAGTCTTTTTCACGCCCTTCGGTATAGACGATCATCTGTCCTTCCGGAACAAAATGATCGGCAACCTTGACCGCCTGATCCAGCAACCCGCCCGGATCGTTGCGCATATCGAGCACCAACCCCTTAAGCTCACCCTTGTATTCTTCCTTCATGGACTTGAGAGCCTTTGACAGGTCTTCATCAGTTTTTTCCTGGAACTGGGCAATGCGCACATAGCCATATCCGCCGGGCATCAGGTGGAACCTGACGCTCTTGACCTGGATAATGTCACGGACAATCGGAAATTCCTTCGGCTTTTCAAACCCCTCACGCATTATGGTCAGGATTACCTTGGAACCCTTTTGCCCCCGCATACGCTTGACGGCATCATTGATATTCAGATCCTTAGTAAATTTTTCGTCGATTTTGAGAATCATGTCGCCGGCCTTGATTCCGGCCTTGAATGCAGGAGTATCCTCGATCGGTGAAATAACGGTCAGCACCCCTTCCTTGATCGAAATTTCAATTCCCAACCCGCCAAACGCTCCCTTGGTATCAATTTTCATCTCTTTATAGGTATCGGGGGGCATGAACGAGCTATGCGGGTCAAGTGACGAAAGCATGCCATTGATAGCACCGTAGACCAGTTTTTTTGTATCGACATCTTCTACGTAACTCTTCTTGATAATCGCCATGACGTCCGTGAAGAGTTCGATCGACTCGTAATCGCTCCCCTTCCCTTCCGCCGAACTGCGTCGTTGTGAACTAATAATGAAGATGGACAGAAATGCCACAATGACTGCGAATCCGGCGATCATCCTTGTTCTTTTACTGCTTGGTACTCTCATGAGCTTCCTCCAGATATATTGGTGCTTCCGTAATATGTTCAGCGAACCCACCCGGCCGGATCAACCGGTTTGCCCTGATACCGGATTTCGAAATAAAGCATGCTCCCCTTGCTCGAATCGACATCACCCACCGCTCCGATTGTTTCATGCTTCGCCACTTCGGCGCCTACTTTTTTTGTCAACCGCGATGCGTGGGCATACAGGGTAAAATAACCGCCGCCATGATCAACTATGATCATATTACCAAAACCTTTGAAATAATCGGCAAAAATAACGGTGCCTTCGTAAATTGACTTTATTTCGGTTCCAGCTGCAGCAGATATCGATAACCCTTTGCTAAAGGTATACGAATTAAACTCAGGATGTTTATGTTTGCCAAATGACTCTAAAATATCACCGCGAACCGGAAGTGTCATCCGCCCCTTCTGAGAACCAAAGCCGCGATCCGGCACCGGCGGCAGTTCTGCGAGCGGTTTCAGTCTGGTGCCCGGCTTTTCATGACGGGAAGGAAGTTTACGACGACTCAAAGCATTAAGACGGGTAATCATCGTTTGCAGCCGGGATGCATTGGCCTGCAACTCCTTCAAGGAAGCTTCATAACTTTTACGATCCTGGCGCACCTTGCCGAGGTAGGCGGCCTTTTTGCTCTTTTCTTCTTCGATCTCATGCTTCTTCTGTTCGATACTGCTCATGATGCGCTCTTTTTTTAACGCATCACGCTCCAGATCTCCCTTCAGGCTCTTGAGTTGATCAATCTTCTGGTTATATTCAACAAAAATTCGCTTGTCATTTTCAAGAATCGATTTCATGTACCGTATGTTTTCTGCAAGCTGCGGAAACGATTCAGCCGAAAAAAACATCCGCAAGGCACCAAGTTCGCCCGCCTTATACAATGATGCCAGGCGCCGTTCGATTTCCATCCGCTTACGGTTTGCTTCTTCGGTAACCCTTTGAATCTCTCGCCCGGTACGGTCGAGACTCGACTCAACGCCATGAAGGTCACGGCTCATACGACCAAGGTCGGCTTCTTTCTGTTCAAGATTCCGCAGAATTTCCTTCAGTTCGGTGGAGACAACCGCTTCGACTTTACGAGTCTTGGTAATAAGCTGCTTTTGCGCCTTAATCTCTCTTTTGACACCGCTTAATTCATCTTTGGGGTTTTGTGCCAATGCCACAGAGGCGGCCACTGTCAGCAGAGCCAATATAACCACAGTCCGCTTCATCAGTTAGACGGTAATAAAGCGCTTCAGCGAAGTAAGGCTCCCGATGAAGCCGAGCAGAGCGCCGGCGCACAGCAATCCGGCAAGGTACTCGATCGGAAGAAAACTCAATCCGGAAGTAGCGGGATTAAAGGTAAGAAAACTTCCGGCATTATGCAGAAACCCTTCATACAAGCCAAACAGCAGGGCAACGGAGAGGATGGAGCCGGCTGTTCCCTGGATCAAACCTTCAAGGAGAAACGGGGCCTTGATAAAAAATCGGGTCGCTCCGACAAGAGCCATGACTTCCAATTCGTCACGACGGGAGTAAATTGTGAGCTTGATCGTATTTGAAACAATGAAGATCACGGCAATCACCAGAAAACCGCCCAACAAAGCGCCAAGAAGGCGCATAAAGTTCAAAAACGAGTTGAAGCGGCGGACCCACTCCTCACCGTACTGAACTTCAGTAATACCGGGGATCCGTTTTAACGCCACGACGAAGGCTTCAACCGAGGTCGTATCGCGATGGGAACGCTTCAGGGCAATTTCAAACGAAGTAGGCAGCACCTCTGGCCGCACGCCTTCCAGAAGAGTTTCCTGGCCTCGCAAGCGGCTTTTAAAGCGTTTCATGGCTTCGTCACGGGAAACATAGCCGACTCGTGACACCCCGGAGAGCGCAGAGATTTTCTCGCGAAAAGCAGCCTGCTCCTGGCTTGTCAGTTCCTTGTCAAAATAGACGGTAACCTGAACCCGCTCACTCCAGTTTTCGGCGGCACTTTCAAGGTTCACAAACACAAGCAGAAACAGAGAAACGATCAACAGCGCCAGCGTGATCGTCCCAACGGTTACTACGTTGACAAATACGTTTTGACGAATGTTGGTTATCGCCCGAGAAAGGAAAAACCCTGCTCTGCCGCCGAACCCGTCACCTGAAAGCGTGGGGCGCTTAAAAGGTTTGATCGTCGCTGGTTGTTTCTTTTTCCACTTGTTCAACGATTTCCCCTTTATTTAACATAACAAGCCGTTTATGGCTCTGCTCGATCAGACGCCGATCATGAGTCGCGACTACCACCGTGGTGCCGCGAATATTAGCCTCTTTGAAAATGGTAAGAATCTGGTTTTTGTTTGCGTCATCAAGGTTTCCGGTCGGCTCATCCGCCAGCAGAATTTTCGGATCGTTCACCAGAGCTCTGGCAAGGGCTACCCGCTGCTGCTCACCACCTGAAAGACGCTGAGTGACAAGATTATATTTGGATTCAATCCCCATCTGCTTGAGTATATGCATGGTCTTCTTGCCGATATCCGCCCTGCCCCACCCCAGCACTTCCAGCGTTATGGCAACATTTTCAAATACGGTGCGATTTTGCAATAGCTTGAAGTCCTGAAAGACAACTCCGATCGAGCGGCGCAACAGCGGAATTTGGGATGGAGTCATGCGGGTAATGTTCTGACCGTCTATCAGGACCTGGCCGCGATTCGGGGTAAGCGCCCCGTACAAAAGGCGCAGCAGGGACGTCTTCCCCGCCCCGGAGGGACCGGTCAGAAAGACGAACTCGCCCTTGCCGATTCTAAGATTTATATTGTTCAGCGCCGATGCATCCTGCTGGTAGGCAAGCGTCACGTTATGCAACTGTATCATACTTCACCATTCATTGTAGGGAGTCCCGTCAGAACCGATCCGGTTTGAACCGCTATGAACGTCATACACGTTTCCTGGAGAAGTACTGTCACCCCCCCCTGAAGAAGGAGCCGATCCGGAAGACACCGGGTTTGATTCCGGAGGTGGAGCAATAACAACCCAGGAATCGGATGTGCCGGTAAAAGGATCCTTGGGAATTTCCCGCATATACTTTTTTTCTTTCAACTCCGCGATCGCATCCGGATATTTGCCCTGATCTGCATGAAATTGATCAATTACCGACCTGAAATTATACAGATCTTCACGCAGAACCGCTTCTCTCGCCTTTATGACTCCCCATTGATAGTTCGGCACGGCGATGGCGGCAAGGATACCGATAATCGTAATAACGATCAACAGTTCAATCAACGTGAAACCGCGCCGTCCGGACTTCCACATTTTTGCGGAAAGCAGTTCACGGGCATCCGGAATCAAGGAATTACCACTCATTATATTTCGTTTTACCATCAAGTGCGGTTCCTTCATACATCGAGTAAACATCAAATACATCCTCTTTGCCCCAGGAGGTTGAATCGG
This sequence comes from Pelobacteraceae bacterium, assembly GCA_041675485.1. GTDB lineage: Bacteria > Desulfobacterota > Desulfuromonadia > Geobacterales > Pseudopelobacteraceae > JACRCG01. Next base: position 9,558 of record JBAYTT010000098.1, read on the forward strand.
GCTTGTCTACCGAGGAGCGCAAATTCCACCCCCACGTTTCATCGCTGTCGCTCTCAGGAGGATGAAACGGATCGTAAATCTTGCGCCGTAAAAATTTGATATTTCCTGTTTTAACGTCGCCGAAATCACGGCCGTCCAACAATTCCTGTAAATCCTTCGGGTAGCCGAAGCCGGTTTTTAACGGCCCCTCCGGCATCTTGTCAAATTTCCGTTTATAATCATCTATTGCCGTTCTGATTGTGCGAAGATTCCGGCGAAGCTCGATTTCTTTTGTACGCTGGGCGGTCATGCGGGTTAACGGTATTACACCGGCAGCCAGGATACCCAGGATTGTCATGGTTACGATCAGCTCGATTAATGAAAGCCCTCTGCAACCTCTTAGAGTACGAAACATATCATCTCATTCTATTTTGATTCAGGATTTGATTCTGATTCTTGGGTACAGGCTGCTTTAATTCCCACGTAAACGACCAGTCGCTGTACTGACCCTTTTCGTCAAGCAACTTTGAATCGTAGATAGTCGTAAAGTTTTTCCTGAACGGTTCTTCACCGCTGTCGCTCGCGACACCTGAAAAACGGGTAATGTCACCGACAGGCTTGACTATCTGCCACTGTTTGTTCGTTAAAGGGTCCATGGCAGCAGATGGCCTGAGACGAAATTTCCTTGTTGTGCCATTAGTACAGCGCTCTTCCTTGCCAATAACCAGGTCATCAAGAATGGTTCCATTGGGGGAATTGATGGTCCACAAAAACTGGTTTACCGTATTTTGAGCAAGACCGGCATTTTTACAGAGCAATCTCTGGTAAATCAACTCAGCAACCTGATCGCCCCGAAAGATCATTTCATCCTCAAGCTCTCTCTGCTTGATTGTTTTCCATGACTGACCGACCATGCCAAGCATGATCCCCATTATCATCATAATAGTCAGCGCCAAAATGTAGGTGAAACCATCTTGATTCGCGATGATCTTCATCAGCGAATATCCACCGCCGTACTGAATGGCAGAATGGTCAGGGGAGAGCCGCTTGATGATCCAAATGCCGCATTTCTGAAGGCATAGCTTGCCGGTCCCTGGTTTTTGGCCCTGAATGTTGCCGTCGCGAGGGTACCCCCGCCGGATACGCCGCCGTTTCCTGCGGCCCGTGACAGTGTGACGGTAACCGTCCCGGCCGCAGCATCGGTTTTGCTGCTGAATGTGGTTTGCTTGCCATCTTTTTTCATAAATGACCCTTCCGTGATCGCCACAAAGTCTACAAAGATGGGATCATAGGTAAGTACAAACGGGGCATTCGCCAGATCCTTCACATCGCTGATTTTTATATCCAGACTAAACTGTTGACCAACAGTGGCTGACGATGGGGCGGCAATCTGCAGAAGACTGCGCTGAATCGGAGCAGGTGCCGGAACCACCTCAGCTGAAGGCACAGGAGCAAGCGGTGTTACAACCGGTTCAGGCTGTTTCTGTACAGGTGGAACCGGTTGAACTGCGGGCGGCACCGAACCGGTGACAGACGGTTCCGGTTTTTTGATCGCAGCGGGAGTTGTTGCGGTTTTCTTGTCAATCCCTTTTGCCTGAACTTCTCCCTCATAAACCGGCTCAAGATCAAAAGACGACATCGGCTTGATAAGTGTCGGATGATCTTCTCTACCGGAAGCAAATGAAGAAAGACCGGGGAGCGGAACCGGAACTCCACGCACAAGGCGGGGAGTAATCGCCAGCATAAGTTCGGACTTGTCTTTGGAAGAGTTTGAATTAGTAAACAACGGGCCAATCAGCGGTATGTCACTCAACAGGTACGTCTTGGTTTTATCGTTGTTGTCGGATCTCTGGATTAGTCCGCCGATTATGCTGGTTTCGTTGTCCTTCAGACTCAAAACTGTTTCAACATTACGGGTACCTATCGTAACAACCGTAGTCAAACCATCCGCACCAACCTTCTCTTTCGTCAGTATTGAACTGACTTCAAGATTAAGCTTTATGGAGATTTCGTTGTTCAGTTGAATTGTCGGCTCGGCATTGACCTTTACACCGACATCGACATACTGGACATTTACCTGCGATACCGTGCCGTTAAGAGTAGTGGTCGTTATCGGCACCCTGGTGCCGACGTTGAATTTGGCTTTTTCCTTGTTTTTTACCCGGATTTTAGGATTTGAAAGCACTTCCCCTTTTGCAAGGGTTTTTCCGAGATTGAAGGTAGCGTTCGGCACCGTAACATAGCCGCCAAACCCTTTCATGGTGAATGCACGAACCAGATTGTTGACAGTTGCGGCAGCTGTTGTAGTCGTCGTGCCTGTAGCGGCAACGGTTGTTGTCGCGCCTGCCAATGATGTAGCCAATGCATTACCCTCGGGGGTAAAAGCTCCCAACTGGACATTATAGTTGCTCAACAGTAATCCGACGTTTTCAGCATTCTTGTCACTGACCTCTATCACTTCGACATCAAGAACGACCTCCGCCTCAGGCATATCATTGGCATCAAGAATTTTTTCAACAACCGATACGACATCTTCAGTATCACGCACGACAAGCGAGTTTGAATCTTCATTCACATACGCCTTGCGCACCTGGATCATGGTACGAATCAGGTTAATTGCTTTTTTTGCGTCCATATAGTTGAGGTGAAAAGTACGAAGAACCATGTCCTCGTACTGTTTGCTTTTGTCAGGGGTGTTCTGGTACAGCAGTACAGTCGTTTCATTGAGGTTTTTCGTGCTGAGTTTGTGCATATTGGTGAGCAGATCGAAAACCTGCTGAAACGACGCATTTTCAATGAATATGGAGACCGGCGAATCCTTGATACCCTCATCAAAAACAAAATTAATCCCCGATAATTGAGTAAGGATATTGAAGACATCCTTCATTTTTGCTTCTTTGAACTTGAGGGTAATCGGCTTGCTGGATTTCAGACGTAACTCGTAGCCTTCCAACTTGCTCTTGCGAAGTTTGGTGATACGTTCAAGTGCAGCCTGATATTCCTGGTTTTTCGGAAACAGCTCGGCTGCCTTGATGTATTGCCGATGGGCATCCTTAAACTTGTTGCCCTTCTCAAAGTCAAGCCCCTCCTGAAATGCCAACTGCGCATCCTTGTATCTGGTCGATACTTCAATCTGCTGCGCAAAGCGCCCCTGAGTTGGGTCAATACCCTGTGCTGCCTGAAACTCCGGCAGTGCTTCGATATGATTTCCTTTTTGTGCCAGGGCAACACCCTGCTTGAAACGTTGATCCGCAGCTTTCTGGCGAGTTTTCAAGAATCGAATCCGGGTCGCATTGACCGTCGGATCGCTTTTAAATGACTCAGCATAACTGTACATGGCCTCTTCAAATTTCCCCTCAGCTTCCAGTTTCTCGGCAGCCTTAAAAGTACGCGATGCTGTGGAGGCACAGGCGGGTAACATGGTCAGGGCAATTAATAAGGCAATATTTTGCGTCAGGTTCAGGTAGCGCATTGCGTGCGTCTCCTTGAAATAAATTGTTTACTTTGCCGTGGCAAGAGGCCTGTTTTCTACCAAAGGGATTACAATTTCATCGCCTGTATCGCTTACCGTCAGCGTTAAGGCCTGATCTGAAATTTCAGTGGCTTCGTAACGTCCGGCAACTTTATCCCCTTTTTTTACCAGCAGGATATCTTTATCTTTTGCCAGAAAAATTGTTTTGACTGATCCCTTTTTTAAAAAACCCAAAAAAGTAAAGCGCGCCAGTGGGGCGGATTCAGGCTGAGTTGGCTGAACGGGCTGCACTATCACCGGCTGTACGGGAAGCGTCGATACTTTTAGCGGAGGCTTGATTGCCATGGCCATTTGTTTGGCAACTTTCATCTCATCGACAAAAACGGGCTTGAATATATTGCGGCGATACCCCTTGAATTCGGCAGGTTCTTTTTCGAGCAGGATGATTTTAAGACTGCTGCCATCGTCTGCATCACTGGCTGGTTTATCCGTTGCAGTAACCACCTGTTTCACCTGTTTCGCTTGCTGACCCGGCTTAAAGGTTAAATTGCTGACGGTTTTAGGTCGCGGTATGGCACTGTAACTCCAAAGTACGGCAATACCTAAAAGAATCAAGAGGATGAAGAGAATCAGGCGTTGACGATTCATGCACCCTCCCGGAGGTAAATCGTAATCTGCAGTTCCATCTTGACGTTCTCGACAAACTCGTCGCTGTTTGAAAAAGCAACGGATTCAACCACTATCAACTCGGGATTCTTTTGCAGATCGGCAAGGTAACTTTTTACCGCAGCGTATCTACCGCTGACAGAAAGCGACAATTGATAGGAAAGGAGTGGTTCCTCCTTGAGCTGTACCGGCTTATAGGTGATTGTACCGACTTCGACCGCACTGTTTGCCGCGGCTTCGAGCAAATCACTCAATACCCTGGCAAATTCGCGTTTTTCAGGTATCCTCGCCTTCAGCTTTTCGAGATCAAGCACCCCCTGACGATACAGAGTCACAGCATCTACCTTTCCGGCGTGCGTGCTCTGACGGCGCATGGCGCTCCACTTCGTCTGCAATTCGGCAAGTACGGGGATCTGGTATGCGGAAATCACGACCCCAAGG
>JBAYTT010000099.1:0-14039 GCA_041675485.1 Pelobacteraceae bacterium
CCGCGGCGTAGCTGCCGACCCCGCCGATACCGCATATCATGACATGTTTACCGGCCAGGGCGGTGATACCTTTGGCGCCGATCAGTAGTTCGGCGCGTGAAAAACGATGAAGTGCCATGTTGTACGTACACCTTTTGTTAAATTTTATGGCTGAAACGGTGCTCGTTGCTAAACGATGATTCTGCCGAAATCAATGCATTCGGATATGCGCGCCGGCCCATATCCGACAAAATCACCATCGATCTGGATCGGTTGTTTTCCGTGGACAGTATAAGACGATGAGTAACGCCGGACCAGGTCCCTGCTTGCTCCTGCCCTGTTGCGAAAGAGGGCCAGTGCGCTGTCCAGGTAGGTGCGCCGTGTATTTCCCGTAATGCAGACTGCGGAAAGTCCAGGCTTGAACGGGCTGCTTTCGGGAGACAGGATGAAATTACCTCCGTAGCGGGAGGCGTTGCAGATAATGGCGGAGTGACAGGTAACATCTCCCTCGGGTGTGCTGATCTCGAACAGGGTGGCGTCCCAATCCATGGCGCTCTTCAATGCGGACAAAGCATAGGCTCCCTGTCGCAGGAACCGTTTTCCCAATGGCCACACATCCCTGACAACTGCTCCGTCAAGTCCAATTCCTGCCATGAGGACAAATCGTAGTGATCGCCCTTCCATTTCAAGTACACCAACCGACAGTGAACGGGTGTTTCCGGTGATAATCCGCTTGAGCGCATCATCCAGAGATGTGATGCCGATTTCAGCAGCCAACACGTTGGATGTGCCGAAGGGCAACACCGCCAACGTTGCTGAGCCGGCATTCAAGCCGTTGACGACGGCGTTAAATGTTCCGTCTCCTCCGGCGACAATGACCAGATGAGGTGTGCTCTCCTGATTGATTACGTCGCAACATGCGAAAATATCTGCTGGGGTGCGGACCTGAAATATTTCCGGAGCGATCGCATGCGCCTGCAATTGCTCCAGGACGTACTGTCGGCGCTGTGCTGAATGATGGCCTGATGCGGGATTTACAAAGAGATATGATTTCATTGTTAATGCCTGAAATTACGGTTGAAGGTTGATCTGGCGGTTTAACTGCCAATTCATGACTGACTTGTATGCATTGAATCGATCGAGTTCGGTTCTATGATCGGAGTCGATGGCACTCCCCTTGGCGACCAGAAGCCCGCTTTGATCTGCCCATGGATAAAACGAGTTTGGTGCGGCAAGAGAGAACGCCCCTTTTTCGGAGATTGCCACCTCTTCGTTGTAACCGAAATACCAGGGAGATGTCACGGTTTTTGCCAGCAGGTTAACGCCTCTTCGATAGTATGGTGTATCGGACAGGCTGAGTGAATAGAGGGTCGGCATGATATCCTTGTGGCTGCCAACCCGAGTGGGGTCATATTTCAGATCGAGGGACCGCTGGTAATCAACCGGCACATGCAGATAAAACGGAACGGCGTGACTCAAAGCAAGCTCCGATGGATCGGTATAGGGGACCCCCCTGATATTGTGGTCACCGGTAACGGCAATTACGGTATGGCCGCCAAGTTTTTTCTGTTCCACTCTCCGGATGAATTGCCCGATGGTATCGTTTGCGTACTGGAAGGTTTCAATAATCGAGTCGGCAGGGTAAGAAAGTGCGGAAAGTCTCTGCACCATCTTGCTGTCAAGGGTATGCGGCAATTTATTGAATGTTTCCGGAACGGTGTATGGTGGATGATTGGTAATGCTGAGCATCATGACAAATAATGTCTCATGATTTTTTTCGGCTTCTTCAAGTCGTTGTTCAGCATAACGGAATGAAAATTCGTCATACGTTCCCCATGTTCCCAGCTTCGCTTCGGGATACTTCCGTATCAGATCGCTCTGTTCCACCACTTCGTCAAAACCCAGCTCTTTAAGAAAGGTGGCAATATTGCGCCATGAACCGTTACCGGAGGTTATAAAGAGCGTCCGATACCCACGAAGCTTGTATGGAGTTAACATGTTACTTGTGAAGGGGGTTCTCTGGGCCCTCTCCTGACTGATGCTGCAAACCGGGCTTGCGACCAGAAGCCGTGCAAGGGATTCCATGGTGCCGTTGCCATCGGAGAGAAAGCGGGTTAAGGTAAAGTCGTGCTTCCAGTATGGTCGCCATGCTCCAAGCATGTCGTTAGCGGGGGGAGCATCCAGCGTCATCAGATGAGTGCTGAGACTTTCCATGACGGCAAAGACAACGTGAGGCGGGTGCGCTTCGAGGAAGGAACTCTTTGGAGTCCTGTCTGAAAACTGCTCCAGCGATACGTCACTCAATGGAACGTTTCTTTGGTAAAGGGTGGAGAAAAGTGCCTGCCCTTCGGCAGTATCTGCTTTTGGATACTTTTGCTCTTTTTTATGATCCGAAATCGCCCAGTCAAGTGCCATTATGGCATTCGGGGTCAGCATGTTCAGAACCTTCAGGCTTGAAACCTGGGCGTCTCTCCGCTCCAGCGGGTATCTTCCCATTGAGCCGTGCACACTAAAGCCATAGCCGGTTAAAAAAAACAGAACCAGAGATGCTTCAAGCCAGATCGGCCAAAGCCTCCATGACCTGGCAAAATAACGCTCTGACATGAGTTTAATACCTCTGCCGAATGCATACCCTATCAGAACAATTGCCATAAAGAGGGGGAGCACCGGGTAATCTTGCCAGAGAGTGACAAGCACGGCTTTTGTGTCTTCCTCGATCAGTCCGAAGATGAACACATCAAAGTAGCTGCCGTAGGTCGCATAGTAAAAATAGTTGCATATTGCCGCCACGAGCGCGACAAGAAAGAAAAATGTCAGTACGGTGTGAAGCCTCTTCAGATAAGAAGCCGCTGCCTTTGGCCAGAAGATCAGGATGATTCCGATCAGGGTGAATGGCGCAAGCCCGATGGCAGCTGTTCGGAAATCATACCGCAAGCCATGTCCGAACATTCGAGCGATCTCTTTGCCTCGATCTGATATCACGGAAAAATCGCCAAAAGAGAGAAACATTACACAACGGGTAATCGTAAATACAGAGACAATTAATGCAACTCCCATCAGTATGTTGCACGCAAGCGTCCGAAACAGATGGGTTCTCGATGTCATGGATTACCTGCTCAGCTTCTGTTTATGGCGGGTGACAGGATTATCAACGGGCATAAAACCGTCCCATGCCTTCCATTGCGCTTTTTGATATATCCGGACGCATTTTTGCTCCGGCCAGCGGACGATACGAAGAGTCAAGAATATCGATCTCCCCGGATTTTTGCACAACAGTTATCCTGTCCGGTTCGTTGGTGCTGAAGGTGTCCCATGAACTGATCAGTACATAGGGGCGGAGCGATTTATCCATCAAGTGTCTGCCGTTGCTGAATTTTGATGAATCAGTCTCACAGGCGAACAGCTCTTTCATCAAGGTCGGAACAATGTCCAGATGGCTTGTTGTATGCGTGAGAATTTCCGGGGATTTTCCCGGCCAGTGGACGACGAGGGGGGTCTGGGTTTGAAAATGGGCAAAATTACCGACATGCCCCCAATAATTCATTTTCAGGTCGTTAAACTCTTCTCCATGATCTCCGGTAATCATTATTACGGTGTTATCAAGGAGGTTCCGTTTTTTTAATTGCTCGAATACCTTTCCAATGAGTCGGTCATTGTAAAATACGGCGTTTTTGTATCGATTGACGTACGGGACGGGGTCCGTGTTGTTGTTCAGGGTAAGGTGGTTGACGTCTTTCAGTTCAGGCTGAAAGGGAGCAATCTCATCCGGATGGCCCGCGACGTGCGGGGAGTCGAAAAACATAAAACCAAAGAATGGCGCATCATTTGGAGTAGAATCGATAAAACTGATCATCTTTTCCGTAATGACACGATCATTCTCAACCGATCCTCCGCTGGTCTGGCGCAGTTCAATGCTGTTTCGTATGTCGGAAAAGACCGTTCGATCAAACTCGGGGTTGAACAGTGGAGCGCTGGCCAGGATCTTCATCCGGTACTGTCGCTTTTCAAATTCCCTCATCAGTACCGGACTTTTTTCTTCGGCCAGCATCGAATGCCAGTAGGTGCCGTACAGTCCGTAAAAGATGCCGAATATGCCAAAGCGGGTGGCATTTCCGGAGCTGAAGTGGTTGTCGAAGCGCCAGCTTTCTTTGGACAGGCGCCAGATATTGGGGGTGATTTCAGGGGTCAGCGCATCAAAGCGCCAGCTGTCGATAACTATCAGGAGCAGATTCGTTTTGGCAGGCTGACTTGAACACCTTATGGTTTCCAGCGGGTATCGTAAGGCACTGGTGCCGCTCTCCAGGCGTAAGTCGTCTTTTTTTCGCTCCACTGCAAGTCCCAGTCGGACCATCATGTGCTTCATCGTGAGCGGTTTGTAGGCTGGAAGGTAGCGAACCTGTCTGGTAATCGCGGTGTAATGATTGGCGTCGGCCCACGCATGCATGAAATGTCCGGCTACGATCAGCAGGAGTGAAAAAGCTGCCAGGGCCTTTCCGTAATGTTTCCGTTCAGTTTGTATCCACCTCCAGCAGAAATGGGCTAGGAACAGCTCAACAAGCAGTATGACAGAAATTGAAATCGCAAGAACAACCCAAAGCATGGTGGTGATCGGGAGAATGTCCTTTGCCGCGCCGCTCTTCAAAAGATTCCATATCATGCCGTTAAGATGAAAACGGTATTGGGCAAAAACAAGGCTGTCGACAGTGACTAGCAGAATTAAAGCCGTTTCCAGACATATTGAGACCGTAAACAAAAATCTGCGTGTCGGGTAAACGAGAATCGCCAGCGCGATGAGAGGGAGCAGATAAAAGCTCAGCGAAATGCAGTGGCCGGGGTAGGCTAATGTCAGGAAAACCTTGGCAATGGCTGTATCCGGCGGGGTCATTGCCTTTAGAAAATTCAGCGAAACAAGCATCAGGATGGCCGAATTCAGGGCAAGAAACCATAACGTCCAGTTTACCATCCGACCGCGGGGCAATTTATTGGTTTTTCTGTTGAATGTCGCCATGATTAAAGTATTCCGGATAGATGTAATGGTCAGCCGTTGGAAATATGAAATCCATCAATTGCTATGTGATCCGTTGCGGTATTGAGGGAGAAAAGGGATACGGAACCGTAAAAGGACGCCCATGCCGTGTACGTACTTGGCGGACCGATGAGCAGGTCACATTGAGCGAAGGCGTACATGTCTTCGAGCGCGTCATTGCTCCCCATTACATGGTTCAGGTTTTTGAATGCAGCTTCATCCTGTTTCTCGTTGGAGCAGATGAGAAACGTTATCCGTTTGTCCGGCATTGAGGCGGCAAAGCGTTCCATAATTGCAGCATATTCGGAAGTGGTAAAATAATACTTTCCATTTTGCCATCGTTTGTAATCGCCCTGCCGGATATGTACGCCAACCAGTAGTTCGCAGCCGGTCCTTGCATGTGAAATGAGGCTTGAAACCGCCGAAGAGTGCTTTTCCACGGGTGTGAAATACGTACGAATCCGGTCGGCATGCTTGTTGAAATTCACATAATCCCTGAAGAGCCATGGGTCGTTAATAAACAATGTGCCGGATGTTGCCAGCTCGATATAATCCGGGTTGGTCATGTCGTAGCAATCTTCCGGATACGTTTCCGGGTCTATATCCAGAGTCTTTACGTTCGCAAGTTTTGATATGGCACTGAATTTGGCGAGAGGCAGCACCCCCTTGCTGATGAGCCGGTAATAAAAGCCCTGCAGTGCGGTGCCGTGCAATCGGGAACTTCTTGAAGGATATCTGCAAAAGAAGTCGTTCATGGTGCCGGTGAAGTATTGGGTGTAGCCATAGAAACTGGGATTATGAACTTCGTAGTTGTACTCGATTGCGTTTGCGATAATGTGGGCGAACACAAAGAGTCTGTTTCCCAGTTGCCCCGTTCTTTTACCGATGATTACCATGTATCCGACCTGAAATACTTCACGAAGTTATTTTTTCTTGTTCTGGATTTCGTACAGTCTCATATATTTCAAAAAGGTGCCGATAGCACCCATTACTGAAATAACGAAGCCTTGGACACCGTCGAGAAAACCGAGCCTGATGACGTACCGCTGGAAAAAAGTAGCCGGGGGGCGAATGGAGACATGATGCCATTTGGCCCTTCTTCCGTTGGCGAAATAGTCGGCGGCGGACATGTTTGCATAGCGGGCGATACGCAGCAGGTAGGTGTGAAGGTCAAGGTCCTGCTCATGCAGGATGTCACCGTCAAGTTTCTTTGTCAGGCCGTCAGGGATAAACCGCTCATGCACATTGGCATTGTTCCAGGCGCCCCGTGTCCTGCAGTACAGCCGCCCCTTATAGTCCGGGTAGAATGACGAATGCTTGATCCATTTACCCCAGAAGCGGGTCTTGCGCTTGAACTCGAAACAGTCATACCGTTTAAAGTCGTCCGGTTGCAGCGCTTGAATTGCCTTTCTCATCTCTTCGGAAACCCGTTCATCGGCATCGAGTTCAAGTACCCAGTCATTGGCTGCCAGTTTCATTGCGTGGCTCTTCTGGTCCCTGAAACTGCTGAACCGGTTTTGGAAGAAGGCCACGCCGAATTCGTTACAGATGTCCGGAGTGGCATCGGTGCTGAAATCATCGACAACAACAACTTCGTCAGCCCAGTTCAGTGACCTCAGACAGTCGCCGAGTTTTGCGGACTCATTCTTCGTTATTACGAATGCCGATATACGAGGGTTTTCAGATGACAAGACAGCGCCTCAATTGGATGTTTTTTTTTCGGGAGCACCGCTCGACAGTGTACGAAATAATCTCACGAACGGATATTTTATTTTGTACTTGAACAGAGTGTTAATGCTCTTGATTACCACGTACTGTGATTTCCCGACACTCCTGAAAAAAAGGTTTTCTTCTTCCCGCAACAGTCGGTAGGGGTAGTTCCCGCTGAAACCGTCTTCATAGTAGTTCACGAGTACGCGGTCGATAAAGCGGGTGTTGGCCACGGTGTGCTCGCGGACAAGAAGGTACGTCAAGACCCGGTCACTGATGACCTTGAAACGGAGATCGTAGAGCGGCATTACGTCCCGGCGATACAGTATCGCCTGATGGCAGAGCGGCATTCCCTTCAGAAACCGGCGAATATTTTTCAGCTGTTTTCCTTTGACATAGCGCAGTGTGCCATTCGGGGCGATCATGTTTGCCCGGCCGTACAAAAGGACAGGTGAGTCTGGGTGCATGGCGACGATCTGTTCGACATCCGCCAGCAATTCGTCACCGGCATTGAGAAACAGCAGATACCTGCCTCGGGCAAGCGCAATCCCCTTGTTCATTGCGTCATAAATGCCCGTGTCGGGTTCGCTGATATAGCGATCGATCACGTGTGGGTGGGATTGAATTATTGCCAGGGTGCCATCCGAGGAGTTGCCATCGACAACGATATATTCCGTGCCGGCCCCTTTAAGTCCGGCAACGCCGGTTACCGTGCGGAGCAGGCGTTCGGCATCATTGCGGACGACGGTAATTATGGATACGAGAGGATCAGGCATCATTTCCGGGTTACCGTGCCTGGTGCTGTGCATGAACTGGGCGGTCGCATGATCACTGCCGGTAAAATGAACGGATCGAAGCAATGACCTGCTCCTGCTCTCCGTCAGTAAGGACAGGGGAGAGCGGCAGCGAGAGGATTCTTTTCGCCAGCCCCTCTGTTACCGGCAGTTCCGAGTGCCTTGATGATGCGAAGGCAGGCTGCTGGTGACAGGGAAAAGGATAGTGGATCAGGGTCTGAATACCATCACGGTTGAGATGTTCCTGAAGCCGGTCGCGGGTCTGTTCCGTCTCAGCCGCGATCACGCACAGGTGCCAGGCTGGCTTGCATCCTGCCGTCGCTTTCTGGAAAACAATCGGCAACCCGGCAAACTCATTCCGGTAGATAGTCATCAACAGCTCCTTACGCGTATTACACGATTCAAGGAACGGGAGCTTTACCGACAGAATCGCAGCCTGAACCTCATCCAGCCGGCTGTTGATTCCTCTGGTCGTTTCCGCATGGTAGCGGTCTTTCTGGCCGTAATTACGCAATGCCTTGATTGCCGCCGCGTCCGTCTCGCTTACACAGTGCACGGCCCCGCCGTCGCCGAGCGCACCGATGTTCTTGCTGGGGTAAAAACTGAATGCGCCGAAGCGGCCGATTGTTCCCGCACAGTTTCCTTCCAGTGTCGCGCCCTGCGCCTGGGCGACATCCTCGATGATCGCCACATCATCCCGTCCGGCCTTTGCCAAAGCACTTTTCAGTGCAGATATGTCTGCCACATTGCCATACAGATGAACGGCGATCACGGCACGGGTCTTTGCCGTAAGTGCCTTGGCAGCCAGGGCGCTGTTCAGTACCCAGGTTTCGGAATCCACATCGACCAGCACGGGCGTTGCCCCGGTTGCGCAGATGGCCGCTACGGTTGGAATGGCGGTATTGGCAACGGTAATGATTTCGTCGCCGGTTCCCGCACCTGCAGCCAGGAGAGAAAGCACCAGGGCATCGGTCCCCGAATTGCACCCGAAGACATGACTCCCGCCAAGTTGGGCCGCCATGGCCTGCTCGAACGCGCTGCATTCTTTGCCAAGGATATACCAGCCGCTGTCAAGGGCACGGTTGGCAGCCTCGTGGATCTGTGCGGCAATGGTGCTGTTCAGCCTGCCGATATCGAAGAATGGTACCTTCATCACATCTCCTCCAGATATTTGCCATGGTTCCGGGCATAGAATTCATAGGTGGATTCGAGCCCCGCCTTCAGATCGATCTTCGGGTGCCATCCGGTGACGTCGCTGAATTTTTGGGAACTTCCCCAAAAACTGCCGATATCAATTTTTTTACGCTCTTCAGGGAACGGGATCCGTTCAACGACTCCCTTGCCGGCGGCAGAAATGAGAGCGTGCGCGACGTTATAAAGGGACTCCTTATCGCCGCTCAGATTGAAATAGTCTCCATAACAGGCCGGGGTTTCAGCGGCGAGGAGAAATGCCTCCACGACGTCATCGACATGGTTGAAGTCGCGCAGCTGTTCGCCGCCGCCAAAAAGTTGAATGACTTCTCCCGAGATTGCCCGGTTGATAAACCAGCCGATAAATCCCTGGCGGGCATTTTTAATGAGCAAGCGTGGGCCGTAGGTATTGGTGAGCCGCAATGATACGGTTTTGAGCCCGTGAACACGGTGGTAAAGGGTGTGGTACTGTTCGCCGGCAAATTTGTTGATGCCGTTCACGTCCGGAGGGTTGATCGGGTGGCGTTCGTCAACCGGCAGATACTCGGGGATGCCGTAAAACTGCCGGGTGCTGGCATAGACAATCACCGCAGCGGGATTGTTTTTCCGGCACGCCTCCAACAGTACAAGTTGGGCTTTGACGTTGATTTCCATGTCCATGAGCGGGTCACTCATGCTGTCCTGATGACTGACCTGTCCGGCAAGATTGAAAATATAATCCTTTCCCTGGACAATATAGGAAAGGCTGTACGGGTCGCGCATGTCGGAAAAGTTGATTGAAACGGTATCCCGAACCGGTTCAAGGTTGAAAACATTTCCGCCATAGCCGGGGAGCATGGAGTCCATGACAGTGACATGGGCACCCTGGGCGGCAAGCCTGATTGCCATATTGCTGCCTATGAATCCGGCGCCTCCGGTGATCAATACCTGTTTGTTAGCGAATGACATGGAATTTTCCTTTGAGTTTGTGTTCAAAAGCTTGCCAGAAGGGTTTCTTCCCGGCTGGCAGCGTGACCATTCCCTTGGTGAAGCCGGGGCGCAGCTTCTGAACCTCGGACAACTGATCTCTCAGAACCGCGATATAGGGGCGGTAGATGACGTCCAGTGTGGCGGTGGTGAGCCGGTAACGATCGAGCATGAAGGAATCATCCGCACACCAGGCCAGATTGTGGAAATGGTAGAACACGATCGGTACGGCATTAACGGATGGTCCGGTCCCGACTTTGTACTGTTGTATGTTCCAGGGTGCGGTTCCACCGCCAAGATGCTGCAGGACATGCACGCCTTCAAAACGATCGGTCCAGTCGTCAAGGTATTGCTGGTCGCCGAACTTGCCATCTTCCTGACGGTTGTAGCACCATTCCAGCGTGCGATCGCACCACCAGTCCAGCGCCGCCCTGCCGCGCTGGTCGGCGACAAAGGTCATGAATTGCACGCAATATTTTCCACTTGCCGCGCTCTGGTCATACCGCGGGGTATAGCGGTTTTCCGTAATGAGTATCGACCCGCCGGACCGCCTGAATTCTTCCATAAGCAGACCGGGGTCGGCAAAGAAAAACAGGTCGGCATCGAGATACGTTATCTCGGGAAGGTTGAACCGTGATAATGCGTCACGAATGGTATGGGCCGTACAGGTCCAACAGTATTCGCCCCTGGTCCGGTCCTGTTTTACCGACAGCAGTTCCTGGTTTTCAAACTCGGCAAGCGAAACCGTCACCAGGTTGGGCAATGCCAGTTCCGCGAGGATCTCACGCACGGTTTCGTCAAAGCAGTAGACATACAGCCTGAAGCTGTTGCAATTCGCCTGCAGCGAACGATACAGCGCCAGGCCGCGGGTCAGGTAGTTTGCGTCGAATAGGGTGCAGAAGTTGAGCATCAGGTTCCCGTTGTGTACATGTTCAGCATGAGTGTCGTTAGTTGAAGTCGCTCAGCGCCTCAAAACTGCCTAGTGATGCGGTTTATCCGTTTGCGGATGCTGTTTTTCTGGCGCTGCCAGAATCCTGTCTTGATTCCTTTGAAGAAGTTGCGAAACGCGCGCTTCGCCTGCGCACTTTCAACGACCTCTATCCGTTCAATCGTGATCGGTGTTTCGCTCAGGGCAACATCGAAGTCGGCAATTGCCCCGCAATGGAACCCGCTCGCATCAAACCCGATGTTCCTGACGAGCGAACGCCCCGGGTAGAGGGTCAACTTGTCGTTCAGAAAAGCCGATGCATTCCAGCGGATTGCCCATGAGTCGTTATCACCCCGCACCTGCGACTCGAGCATCTTGATGTAAGGATAGCTGTTGTCAAAGTTGAATGCCCTTTCCAGCTTTCTCTTGCGCAGTTCCGCAAGAAGCGCGGTTCCGTCGTACTGAAATAGTTCCCAGCCGCGCTTCCAGGTTGCCCACCCCCAGCAATCCGCTCCGCGGATAAAGAACAGTTCGGGCACTCTCTCCTTCAGCGGGTAGACGTAGCCGTGGATGCTGATTACCTGCTCGTCATCCCGATACAGCGCCAGTGCATCGTTCATGTATCGCAGAAAAAACGGCGAGGTGAGCAGGTCATCCTCAAGGACGATGACGCTTCCCCTCTCATCGGTAAGCCGGGTCACACCGTCGATGATGGAACGGGCCAACCCCAGGTTCTCTTCCCGTTCGACAAGGGTAATGGTCCGGAAACCACGAACGCTGCCGATGAACTCCCGCACTTCCCGGACCGCTTCACGGTGCGCTTCACTGCGGGGAGCGTCCGAAAACACATACAGGTCGCTTTCCGGCGCCAGTTCGTTAGCAGCAAGCGCTTCGATCGTCAGGCGGGTGTGATGCAGCCGGTTATAGGTGAACAGTGCAATCGGAGCAAGGTTCATTTTAGGTATTCCCTGTGTACTCATCGACAAGCTGCTGGTATATGGTCCGCAAAGCAACCGCATTCGCATTGACATCGTAGTCCTGCTCGACATGCTGCCGTGCCGCACGGGCAAACCGGGTATACTCGACCTGATCCATGTCGTAGAACGTTGCTATCAGGGAACTGAGGGCCTCACTGTCTTTCTCCGGAGCGAGCAGTCCGGTCGTGCCGTTGCAGACAACCGATGGAATATCGCAGTGCGTGCTCGCAACGACCGGCATTCCGGTCGCCTGTGCGTCCAGCAGTACGACCGGCGCTCCACCTTCACAATCACGGTCATCCGAATAACAGCTTGGGTGAATGAACAGCTGGAAGTCGCTCATGAATTCATACAGTTTTGAAAAATCGATCCGGTCGATAAAATGAATTTTTGTTGCCAGCAGGTCAGGCGGAATCAGTTGCACCAGGCCGGCTTTGAGCCCTTCCGAATCCCCGCCGACGATCGTCAGGCTCATTTCCGGGTACTTCTCAAGTGCCGAAAGGAAGGCCAGGATGCTGTAACGGTGTCCTTTTTTGGGTGTCAAACTCGCTATCTGGAGCAGTTTGAGCTCGCCGGCTTTTTTCTGCCGTTCAACGTATGGTATTTGAGCGCAATTTACACCCAGTCGGGCAACTTTTATTTTCGTGTGGGGACATCCGGCGTTTCGAAGTATGGTTGCCCCGTGTTCACCTTCACAGAGGAACAGGTCGGCATCGTTGAATAACTGTTTGTATCGTTGTGCCCATACCGGCTCATTGTGCGGAAGCCATTCATAATCGAAGCCATAGAATGAAACGATGTGCGGCACTTTTAACGTGCGCGCCAGGTTTCGATATTCCCACCCTACAAACGAGAAGTGCGAGTGCATCAGGTCGACCGGCGCGCACATCCGTTTGACGTAGGCTGGATAAAGGTGGCGCAGCATGGTGCGGACCATGTTGTTGTAGAGTCGAACGGCATACGTTGGCTTCAGCGTTTCAATCTTTCTCAGCGGAAACTCGATATAGGTGAAACGGGGGTTATAGAAATTGCATTTTTCAAACTGCTTTGATGCGACGAACAGAGTGACGTCAGGCAGGCCACTGATCAGGTTGAAGGACCAGTTCTCCGTGGTTTTTAAATAGGTATGGAAATTTTGAAGCACACGCACGCTGCTAACACTCCATGCCGGTTTGCGTAAGAGTGCGCTTGCGGGAAGCCGGAATGCCTGCATATACGCTGTGAGAGTCAGCACTGGCAGTCAAGAGGGCACTGGAAGCCACCAGGGTGTTCTCGCCTACTTCCACCCCTGCAAGCAGGGTGCAGTTGAAACCAAGCCACGCTCCCCTGCCGATTTTGATCGGGGCACAGTATCGGGGAAATATGGCGTTAAGGAATTCAGACCTGTTGCAATCCGCATGAGTGATCAAGGAAACATGACCTGCGATAACCGCGGAATCTTCAATAACAATTTTGTTGGAAAGATCAAAATAAACGTCATCGCCGATGTAACAGTCTTCGCCGACCACGAGATTTGCAAGGTCTCCCGTGGATGCCTGGTCTTCGAACGAATTGTCGATACGGACGCCCCGTTTGAAAGTGGTCTTTGAGCCGATCGAAGCGCCGAATGCTCTCAACAGCCTCGTTGTGATGGCCGGGTTCGGATTGCGCAGGTAGGAAACAACGTAGGTCATGCCCAGTACCTTCCCGGAACCATACACCCGCCAAAACTCGATAAATGCGACCAGCCTGCGCAGTTTTTTACGTAATGACGTCATTAACTGCATGAATGACATCCTCCACATCCTGGTCCGAAAGTTTTGCGGAGATCGGAAGACTTACTGTCTGGCGTCCAATATTCATGGCGACCGGATAATCTTCCGGTTGCCAGCCAAAGGTGCGCTGATAATAGGGGTGCTCCGGAATGCTGAGGTAGTGGACGCCGACTCCGATGTTGCGTATTGTCATGGCGTCAAGGAACTGGTCCCGGCTGATGCCGCACGCGTCCTGGTTGACCAGAATCGTGTACATGTGATACGCGTGCCGGGTATCTGGTTCCGGTGCGGCGGGAAGGGAGAGCGGCAGGTCTGCAAAGGCCTGGTTGTAGCGGTCCCAGATCTCACCGCGTCGCTTCCAGTACGATTCGATACGTGCCAGTTGATGCAAGCCGATGGCTGCTTGAAGGTCCATCATATTGTATTTGTAGCCACATTCCTGGACATAATAATGGCGATACCCCTCATCGCCGAATCGTTTCCACGCGTCCTTGCTCATGCCGTGAAGGGCGAGCATTTTGAGGTGCGCCGCATCATTTTCGCGTCCGGTAAGAATCATCCCCCCCTCACCGGTTACAATGTTTTTGGTGACATAAAAACTGAAACAGCCGAAGTCTCCGAACGTGCCGGCTTTCCTGTCATGATACTCGGTCTCAATGGCGTGTGCGCAGTCCTCAATGACTTTGAGTCCATGCAATTCAGCCAGTTTCATGA
>JBAYTT010000100.1:0-14006 GCA_041675485.1 Pelobacteraceae bacterium
CCGCACCTGATGCTGCTGCTGATGCAGTTGCTCGGCACGGATTACATTATCTGGGACAAGGCTGCGGAAATCGACTTTGTCCGCCCCGGCAGGGGAACGGTGTCCTCGACGATTACCATTTCCGATGATGAACTGGATGAAATCCGGAAGAACACCGCCGATGGCCAGAAGTATCTGCCCCGGTTCACCCTGAAAATTGTTGATGACGATGGTGAGATTGTGGCTAAAGTTAAAAAGGTCCTGTATATTCGCCGGAAAACTACATGAGGACTTCACCATGAATACTCCCCTTACCCTCGGTTTCTCTCCCTGCCCCAACGACACCTTTATGTTTTACCCGCTCGTCCATGGCCTGGTCGATACCGGCGGCCTTGAATACCGGGAACGGCTGGAGGATGTGGAAACGCTCAACCGGCTGGCGCTTAACGGCGAACTGGATGTCAGCAAGGTTTCCTACCACGCTCTCGGGCATATCAGGGAACAGTATGCATTGCTCCGCTCAGGCAGTGCCCTGGGGCGCGGCTGCGGTCCGCTGCTGGTAGCCGCCGAAGCTATCGATCCGGCAAACCTGCGCGGCAAAACCATCGCGGTTCCTGGCCGCTACACCACCGCGCTGCTGCTGCTGCGGCTGTTTGACCCTGCGCTGGAAAACTTCATCGTCATGCCGTTTAATGAAATAATGGATGCGGTGCTGAAGGGAAATGTCGATGCCGGGCTGATCATCCACGAGTCCCGCTTCACCTACCACGGTTTCGGTCTGCACAAGCTGCTTGATCTGGGGGAGTGGTGGGAAGGAGAAACCGGCCTGCCGATTCCGCTTGGCGGCATTGTCGCCCGGCGCTCACTGGGTGCGGAGACGATCGCCACGATCGAACGCGCCCTGAAGGCCGGCGTGGAATATGCCGGAACTCACCCTGGCGAGGCGGCCCGCTACATCGGCGAACATGCCCAGGAGATGAGCCCGGAAGTCTGCGCCGCCCACATCGGCCTGTACGTCAACGATTTTTCGGCCGACCTGGGAGATGAAGGGTTACAGGCCATCGCGTGTCTGCTGCAGCGCGCCGAAAAAGCCGGAATCATTCCGCCATCCGGGACGCCGCTGTTTTCCTGATGGAATAGTAATGTGTAGGATGGGCAAAGGCGGTTCATGCCGTGCCCATCAATTGGCGCAGATTCCGATGGGCACGCTTCGCTTTGCCCATCCTACAATATCGAAATATTTTGCCATCAATGTGAAGTATAAATATATCCTCGCTTCTCCCTCCCCCAGTCTGTTCCGCAGCAATTTGACCATCCCCGTTTACCTGTTACACTTTGATACAACTGAATTTCAGAGGAGGGCACCATGAAACTGGAGATACTTGACGTCAAGATTGAGTACCCGGAGGGGTGTAACATTATCATCGGCCAGTGCCACTTTATAAAGAGTGCTGAGGACCTGTACGAGATCATGGCGACCACCGTGCCGCAGGCCCGTTTCGGCATTGCCTTTACCGAGGCGTCCGGTCCCTGTCTGATCAGGACCGAGGGGAATGACGAGGAATTGGTTAAAGGATGCATTAGCGCCTTGAAGGCGATCGGGGCGGGGCACGTCTTCTGTATCCTGATGCGGGACGCATATCCGGTCGCCGTTCTCAACCAGATCAAGAACTGCCAGGAGGTCTGCCGGATTTACTGCGCCACGGCCAATCCGCTCCAGATAATTGTCGCCTCCACTCTACAGGGATGGGGCATTCTCGGTGTCATCGACGGGTTCCCGCCACAGGGGGTGGAAAGTGACGAGGAGCGGCAGGAGCGCCGCGAACTATTGCGGAAGATAGGCTACAAGCGCTAAGGATGGCATGTTTGCCCACGTTCGGCCGGGTAGACCTGCGAGGACATGAACAACATGGACACAAAAAGGACAATCCAATGATTATAGGTGTTCCAAAAGAGATCAAACGGGAGGAGTACAGGACTGCCATTACACCGGCCGGTGCAGCGGAACTCGTTACAGCCGGCCATGATCTGCTCGTGGAGAACGGCTCAGGATGCGGGAGCGGTTTTCCGGACGACAGTTATCGTCAGAGCGGAGCAACGTTGGTTAGCCGCGAAGAGCTGTTTCAAAAGGCAGAATTGATCGTCAAGGTCAAGGAGCCACTTCCGCAGGAGTTCGATCTGCTCCGGCAGGGTCAGGCTCTCTTCACCTATCTGCACCTGGCCCCAAACCGGGAGCTGACCATGTTTCTGAAGGAGAGAGGGGTAACAGCGCTCGCCTATGAGACACTGGAGGTCAACGGTTCCCTTCCCTTGCTGGCCCCCATGAGTGAGGTCGCGGGGCTGATGGCGCCTTTGGCGGCGGCCTGGTGCCTGCAAAAGATCAGGGGAGGAGCAGGTCTTCTTCCTACGGGAGCGGTGGGAGTCAGGCCGGCCAAGGCGCTCATTCTTGGTGCGGGCACGGTAGGCTTCCATGCCGCACGGGTCGCGCTGGGTATCGGTATGGAAACGGTTGTTCTCAACCGGGGTATTGAACGCCTGCGGCGGATCGACGAATTGACCGGCGGCAAGGTGCGGACCGGACTATTGGTATCGGAAAACATCCGCGCAGAGATACGGGATGCGGATGTGATTATCGCCGCAGTCCTGATTCCGGGAGCCAGGGCGCCGATCCTCATCCCGCGCGAGATGCTCGCGGATATGAAAAAGGGGACCGTGATCGTCGATGTTGCTGTCGATCAGGGTGGATGCGTCGCAACGACACGTCCCACCACCCACGATGATCCGACCTACATAGTGGACGGTATCGTCCACTATGCGGTTGCCAATATGCCGGGGGCCTACCCCCGCACCTCCACTCTGGCACTGACCAACGCCACGCTGCCCTACGTGCGGATACTTGCCGACCTTGGGGTAGAGCGGGCTATTGCCGAGAACCGGGACCTGGCAACGGCTGTGAATGTTCACCAGGGAAAGATTGTCCATCCTTCCCTGGCGGGGGTTTGCTCGTAGTGTCGGCGTTGGGTGAAGAAGGTAAAAAGCCGGACAGATCTATTTCATAGTGGAAAAGGACAGAAAATAAAACTGTCCCGGATTCCCATACAAAGAGGGCTTCCTCTGTCATAGGACGAAGGGTGCGGCGACAATACTGAGCTTACGTCCCGTAGGTACAGAATGCTGGTAGCCGGGGAATTCATTCCCCGGAAATAAGAGGCAGATTTCACCTCGTCACGTACGTGACGAATGAATAATTGCTGTTTTCACCCGTGGGATAAATCCCACGGCTACCGAACGCCCCTACAGGGCTATGGGGACTTGGTGGGGAGGATTGAGGGGGAATTGCCGCAGACGTCTGATGGGCACGCTTCGCTTTGCCCAGCCTACAGATTAAATTTCAATCAATGCGCCGGTAATGCAGCATTCACGCCGCCAGCTTCATCGCTTCCCACCCCTTGCATGCCAAGGCGACGGTTCGAGACACCGGACGGGCTTCTGGGGTCAGGTTAGAGTTTCGGACATTTAGAACAATCTGTTTGCATGGCATCAGTTCCGAAACCGGCCGCCACTCATTTTATTCACTAAAACTATTGACTCAGATGGAATTCACAGGATATAGAAAGATAGTGACATCATTAATAAAACTACTCTTTTATTTCAGGCCGGTACTTAAATTTATCCTACAGAAAAGGAATGGGAAAATGAATGAAAATTATGAAATACTGAAAACGTACAAACTGAAGCCGGGCTCATCATTCATGCGTCCTTTACAGGATTTGCCGGAACATGTGGAACTAAGTGATCCTGCAATCTCTATAATGACGGATTTAAGAAAAGTTTCCGTTGTCGTTACCCGGCCGAATATTTCAATTGAACAAGCCAATGACAAGATGATTTGTTATGGCGTGCGGTTGTTGCTCGTACTCGACAGCAAAGATAAAATTGCAGGACTGCTGACAACAACCGACCTGTCGGGTGACAAACCTCTGATTCATACGCAGGAAATGGGTGGGGCATACGGCGATATTATGGTACGAGATATCATGACTCCTCTGAAGGATCTGGATGTTATGATGCTTGAAGATGTCATGAAAGTCTCAATTGGCAGTGTTGTCGCCACACTTTGCAACGATGGCAGACGCCATGGACTGGTAGTCTCTGCAGATGCTGACGGTAATCAAACCGTATGCGGTATCTTTTCTATTACACAAATTGCCCGTAAGAATGAAGAGCCTTCTCAACCAGACGACGAAATCATACTCTAAATAGGCATGCTTTAGTCCATCCTGCAATGCGAAACAGAACAGTTAAAGGGGCACCTCTGGGGTCAGGATTGACTTTTAGACATTCGTGGGCAGATTCGGGGCGCGAGTAAAAAAAGTAGCCCAACCTATTTAAATAACAGCCTATTAGCTTGGCCCGCCCCCCACCTCCCGACATTCACAATTGTCCTCCCCACATGCGAACTGATGCATCACAACGACCGCTTGACGTTTAACGTTTTGCGTTATGCTCTTTGCTATGATCAGAACTTTCCATTGCAAGCACACAAAAGCATTTTTTGAAGGCAACTGTCCGCGCCAATTCAGAGCAATTGCCAATGCAGCAGAACGTAAACTGCAAATGCTTGATGATGCGCATGCAATTGAAGACCTTCGTTCGCCACCAGGAAACAGACTGGAAACATTGCACGGGGATCGTCAGGGCCAATGGAGCATTCGCATTAACGATCAATGGCGGGTGTGTTTCGATTTGAAGACGGTAATGCAGTTGATGTGGAAATAGTGGATTATCACTGAGGAGATTACAATGAATCCGACTAACAAAATGCGTCCAATACATCCCGGCGAGATTTTGCGTGAGGAATTTCTGGTTCCACTCGCCATGAGCGCTCATGCGCTGGCTTTGGAACTTCGAGTTCCCGCGCCTCGTATCAATGATATTGTGCGGGAGCGCCGTGCCATCACACCCGATACGGCACTCAGGCTTGCCCGTTACTTCGGAACTACTCCGCAATTCTGGATGAACCTGCAGATCAGTTATGATTTGAAATCTGCCGAGATTAAAAACGGACCGAAGATCGCAAGCGAGGTGCACATGCGGCTTGCTGCGTGAAGTCCAGACGGCCTCCAACTGCGCTCTGATTCGCTCCCCCCTTTTGGAACCTATCGGGACTGAAAAAGGGACAGAATTATTTACATTCCGGAACAGGCTGGTGGCTGCAGCCACTCGTCTACATCCCGCACCATCAACGGTTCAGGCACCAGATGCTTCGGTAGCGGCAGAATGGTCGTTCCTTGAGGCGGATGAAGCTCTTTGTAGAGATCCACCGTACGAAGCAGATAACTTTTTGAGAGGTGCATCAGCAACAGAAAGCGCGGCGCCAGACGAGCGGCCAGTTTGTTCAGGTCATCCGTGCAGAGATGGTACGAAGCCCGGGCCTTTTCAACGTCGGCGCTCAGAAAAGTGCATTCGGAACAGAGCAGGGTAACCCCGTTCAGGAATGATTCTAGCTTTGCCGCATTTTCAGCGGTCCACCCCACATCGCACAGATATCCAATCGAAGCGCAGGGTTTAATGTCTTCGATACCGCGGTAAAAAGTGTGGGGATCAGTCACCGTTTCCTCCCGTACCCCCTCACCTTCACGAAATGGCGCCACAACCCGCAATTCCGTACGCCCCTTCCAGACGCGGCTCTTCAGGTCGCGTATCCAGTCGCCAGGCAAAAGCCCCTGTTGCTCCATCAGAGAAGGATCAATTGCAAAACAGGGCAGCTCCTGGACTCTGAAGGCAAGAACAGGAATCTTGTGATCCAGCAGCTCTGCTTCAACGTCACAATAGCGGCATGACCAGATCACCCGCCCGCAGCGCGGCTCTTCACCGTCAAACCGGGGAGCAAACCCCTCCGGTCCGATCAGGCTGTAGTGGAGAATCCGCTCCTGTTCCACCTCATGGACGCGCAGCGTGAACCAATCCGGTTCGCAGAGATTCCAGACGTATCCCATCAGGAGGTGGTAGACCCGCTCGGAGATTCCGGGCGGTCCGAATATATCCATGGGGCGGGGTGAGGCGTGGTGATGGCGGACAAGGGTGGGAATACCCATGATATGGTCCATATGGGCATGGGTGATGAATATGGTATCGATCGGCTTTACTACCCGCTTGGCAAGATGGGCGATCTGGCCGCAGTCGAAAAGGAGCGCTCTTTTAAGGGGACGAATTCGCAGGAAAAGGAGCGGATCGTCCAGCAACCCCCCGAAGAAAGCCGGTAAAATGTAGCGGAACGGCAGACGTCGTTTCAACCTGGCCATAGTGATTTACCCTGTTTTTAACAGCAACAATCAACTCTTTTTCGATGTTTTCGCACTGAAGGCGGAATACTGCCGGACGATATCATCCCCCAAGCAATCAGGACAGGTGATGGTTTTCACTTCACGTTCCGCCATGCTCAAATGAATTGAAAATATCTTTCCGCAATTCATACATCGATACTCGTAAACCGGCATGATCATTTTCCTCCATGTAAATTTGCGATAAAGGTGTCGTTGCTACACCGATCAGCTTTGATCGGACTTGAATTCTTCCCTGATACTCCACTTGAGATAGTCACACTACGTCAACCTGTTAATGCGCTGTAACGTGAGGGACATGCTGGCTTGCCTTCGTCCACATCAAGGGTACTGTACGATCAACCGATGTCAAGATGCACGCATGGCGACTTTCCTGCCATTCTTGACGGAACGAAAGTCAGTGGCATAATTACACTGGTTCCTGCCCGGCAGCTCGGCGTTTGCCGGGTCCGAAACCGCCGCGGGGGGGACGTCGATGACGATAGAGGCAAGCCAGGCACTCTTCCATGTGCATAACGTCTCCAAGATCTACACCATGGGGGATGTGCAGGTTAATGCCCTGCGTGGGATCGATTTCGACCTGCAGGCCGGAGAGTTCGTCGTAATCCTGGGGGCTTCGGGGAGCGGGAAATCCACACTGCTCAATATCCTGGGGGGGCTCGATGTCCCGACCAGCGGCGAACTGTTCTTCCACGACCATAACCTGACCGCAGCAGGGGAACAGGCGTTGACCGCTTTCCGGCGGGAACATGTCGGCTTTGTCTTCCAGTTCTACAATCTTATTCCCAGTCTCACCGCTCTTGAAAATGTTGCCCTGGTGACTGAAATCGCTGACCATCCGATGGACCCGGCCGAGGCGCTCTGTCTGGTCGGCCTTGAAGAGCGGCTGCACCACTTCCCGGCCCAGCTTTCCGGTGGCGAGCAGCAGCGGATCGCGATTGCGCGTGCGGTGGCCAAGCGCCCCGATGTGTTGCTTTGCGACGAGCCGACCGGTGCGCTCGATTACAGCACCGGCCGCCTGGTACTGGAAGTGCTTGAACGGGTCAATCGCGAGCTGGGAACCATTACGGCGGTCATCACCCACAATGCCGCCATTGCCGGGATGGCCGACCGCGTGATCCGTCTCGGCAGCGGCCGGATCGTCGAAGAGAGCCGCAACCGGGTGCGCATCGCGCCTGCCGACCTGTCGTGGTGACGCCATGGCTCCCCTGACGCTCATGTTGCTGCGCGACCTGTGGCGCCTCAGGGGACAGATGCTGGCCATCTCCCTGGTGGTGCTCTGCGCAACTGCTTCGTACGTCTCGATGCAGAACACCTACCGCTCCCTGCTGCTCAGCCGCGACGACTATTATACCCGCTACCGCTTTGCCGACGTCTTTGCCCGCTTCAAGCGCGCTCCGGAGCGGCTGGCCGATGAGATTCGCCGTATTCCCGGAGTGGCGACCGTCCAGACCCGGATCGTCGCGGAGATAAACCTCAACGTGCCGGGACTGCGAGAGCCTGCCACCGGCAGGGTGGTTTCCATCCCCTCCCGGCGGGAAGCGATGCTTAATGACCTCTGTCTGCGCCAGGGACGCTTTCCCGAAGCGGGGCGCAGCGAGGAAATCCTGGTCAGCGAGGCGTTTGCCACGGCCAACCGGCTCCATCCCGGCGACAGGATCGGCGCGGTGCTTAACGGCCGGTGGCGGGAGCTGCATATTACCGGCGTCGCCCTCTCTCCCGAGTACGTCTACGAGGTGCGCGGTGGCGGCTCCCTTTTCCCTGACAACAAGCGCTTCGGTGTGTTCTGGATGGGACGCGACGCACTGGCTCCCGCCTTCAGCATGGAAGGTGCTTTCAACGATCTGGCCCTGACCCTGTCGCGCGGTGCGCAAGAGGCCGAGGTAATCGCGGCGGTTGACCGGCTGCTGGCTCCATACGGCAGCCTCGGCGCCCATGGGCGCGACGAGCAGATCTCCAGCCGCTTCCTTTCCGACGAGATCAAGCAGAACCGGATTTCGGCCACCTATGTCCCGGCCATCTTCCTCGCCATCGTCGCGTTTCTGCTGCACATGGTCCTCACCCGTCTGATCGCGCTGCAGCGCACCCAGATCGGGCTGCTCAAGGCCTTCGGCTACAGCAGCGGAACCGTCGGCCGCCACTACCTGAAACTGGCCTGCGCTGCCGTCGCGGGTGGAGCCATCGCCGGCATTGCTCTCGGAGCGTACCTCGGATACCTCCTGACCGGCCTGTACCGGGACTTCTACCGGTTTCCGCTCCTGCGCTACGAGGTAGGCGTCGACGTGGCGGCAATTGCGCTCGGCATCACTTTCGCGACGGCACTGGCCGGGGCATGGGGGGCTGCCAGGAGGGCCATGGCGCTCCCTCCGGCCGAGGCGATGCGGCCGGAATCGCCGGTTGCCTTCCGGCGTGGCCTGTTTGAGCGGAGCGGTCTGGCCCGCATCTGCAGTACCACGGTGCGGATGATCGTGCGCAATATCGAGCGGCGCTTCAGCAAAGCCTGCCTCTCGATGGCCGGCATTGCCGCAGCCGTGGCGATCCTCGTGATCGGGCAGTTCTTTTACGACGCCATCGACCAGATGATTCGGATCCAGTTCGAGACCGTGCAGCGGGAGGATGTCACCATCACCTTTGCCGAACAGCGGAGCGGAGCTGCCCGTCAGGAGGTGGCGCGGCTCCCTGCCGTGCTGCGCGCCGAAACATTCCGGGCGGTCCCGGTCAGGCTGCGCAACGGCCATCGCGCCAAACGCCTGGAGATCATCGGGCTTGATGCGGGAGGAGATCTGCGGCGATTGACCGGAAGTGATCTGCGCCCGGTCAGTATCCCGCCGGAGGGGCTGGTTTTGAGCAGCACGCTGGGGGAAATTTTGAGAGTGTCGCCCGGAGATGAAGTCACGGTGGAGGTCATGGAAGGGGCTCGTCCGGTACGACAGGCCAGGGTGACTGCACTGGTGGATGAGTCGATCGGTGTTTCGGCCTATATGGACAGAGTCGCATTAAACCGCTTTCTGGAGGAAGGGAATACCGTTTCGGGGGCCTTTCTCGCCATTGATCAACTGGCTGCCGCGCGGCTGTACGAGCTGCTCAAACGCACCCCTGCAATCAGCGGCGTCGCGGTGCGTGAAACCATGCTCGCCTCGGCCAGGAAACTGATCGCCGAAAGTCTTGCCATCAGCATTTCGACCCTCGTGTTCTTTTCTTGCATCATCGCCTTCGGCATGGTTTACAACGGCGTGCGCATCAACCTTTCGGAACGGGGGCATGAACTGGCGAGCCTGCGCGTCCTCGGCTTCACCTATCGCGAAGTGTCATGGGTACTGCTGGGAGAACAGGCGCTGCTGACCTGCGCCGCAATCCCCTTCGGCTGGGGGCTCGGCTATGCGCTCTGCGCTTTCCTCGCCAGGAGCATGTCTACCGAGATGTATCGCATGCCCCTGGTGGTCAGCTCCGGCAGTTACGCTTTCTCCTTTCTGGTTGTGGCCCTTGCCGCCCTCCTCTCCGGACTGCTCGTCTTCGGACGGATCCGGCGCCTCGACCTGATCGCGGTACTGAAAACACAGGAGTAACCTCGCATGAAGAAACCTTCAAAGCGGCTTGTGCAACTGCTGGCGGTTACGGCGCTTGCCGCCCTGATACTCTTTGCCCTCCGGCCAAGACCGCTCGCGGTCGAGACCGGCCGGGTGGCCATCGGTCCGCTGCGGGAGAGCGTGGAGGCCGAGGGAGAGACCAGGGCCCATGATCGCTACACCGTGGCCGCCCCCATAACCGGTCGTCTCCTGCGGATCGAACTGCACGACGGCGACCGGGTGACAGCAGGACAGGCGGTGGCATTCATGCGGCCGGCGCCGCTTGACGACCGGGAGCGTGATGCAGCCACCGCTCGGGTCGGCACTGCCGAAGCACTGCAGCAGGCAGCCGGGGAGCAGGTGATCCATGACCGTGCCGGGCTGGAGCAAGCCCGGCGCGAGAAGATCCGTACGGTTCAGATGGCCGGGGAGGGCATCGCCACTCCACAGGCTCTGGAGCTGGCACGCACGGCGGAACAGCTCGCTGCCAATACCCTTGCGGCCGCGGAACACCGGGCGCGGGCGGCAACGGCCCAGCTGCGCGAAGCCCGTGCGGCGTTGCTTGCCTCCGAACCAGGACAGGTCGGTGGTGGCCAAATCATCAGCCTGCGGGTTCCCCGCACCGGGCCGGTGCTGCGGGTCCTGGAAAAGAGCGAACGGGTCGTGGCGGCCGGAACGCCGCTGCTGTTGATCGGCGATCCCAGGAAACTGGAGGTTGTTGTTGACGTGCTTTCCAGCGATGCCGTCAGGATTCGCCCCGGCGCCGAGGTGGCACTGGACGAATGGGGGGGCGCTGAGCCGCTCAAAGGCACGGTACGCCTCGTGGAGCCCTACGCTTTTACCAAGATTTCGGCCTTGGGAATCGAGGAACAGCGGGTCAACGTCATTGTCGATTTCGTTGAACGCCCCGTTCAGTTGGGGGATGGCTACCGGGTCCTGGCGAAAATAGTCACCTGGTCGAAGGAAGAAGTGACGAAAATTCCGATCAGCGCCCTGTTCAGGCAGGGGGAAAGCTGGTCTGTGTTTGTGGTGGAGCAGGGGAGGAGCAAACAGCGGGCAGTAACTATCGGGCACCGCAACCAGTCGGAAGTTGAAATAGTCAGCGGCATCGCCAAAGGGGAAACGGTTGTGTTGCACCCTTCAAACCAGCTGAATGATGGGATGCGGGTAACTTCGTCACGTACGTGACGAACGAATTAATGTTTCACCCGTGGAATGTCATTATAGCCGCCTCCAGTCGTTTTTCAGCCGCAGTTTTCATGTTCAGTAAGCACTGTTATTCAATGGTTATACCTGCGCTGATTGACTTAATTTAATTCAACCTGTCTCACTGCTCCCGTAAACTCTTCCTGCTTTAAAACGTGCGACAACTTGACAGTGAAGCGTACGGCAGTATCCTTAAGTGGAATTCCCCGCGCGCCGGCAGGGCAAGCAAGCGCGACAATGATTGCGGTTGGAGATCCGTTCAATTCCGGAAGTTTTGCCCTTAGGTGGATGAGGAGCAGATGTGAAAACAATCGATATTCTTATCGCCGACGATGAGCCCCATATCGTGAGGGCTCTCAGCTTCATATTCAGCAAAGCGGGGTTTATCATTGACACTGCCGTGAATGGTGAGGAGGCTCTTGCAAAATGTCTTTCGCTTATGCCAAGAATGGCTTTTTTTGACCTCGTTATGCCGAAAATGGACGGGATTCAACTCTGTAAACTGATAAAGGCTGAAACTCTACAGCAGCCTCCATACATTATTATTCTGACCTGTAAAGGGCAGGACATCGATAAGGAAATGTGCCTGAAAGCCGGAGCCAATGACTTCATGACCAAACCGTTCAGCCCGAAGGAAGTCCTGGAAAAGGCCAGGTTTCTGCTTGGTGAATAAGTCGATGTATGAAACCCTCTCGAAAAATCTCCTTACAATAATTATTGCACCTCTGCTTGTGGCCTGTTTTTTTACCGGTGGTGTGCTTAGCCCCTTCAGGTTCGCCTACCTGCCGCTCATGATGCTGATAGTCATCCGTCTTTCTCCCAGGGCTGTTTTTCTGACTGGTACTCTGTTCGCCTGCGGTTATGCCGGTATGGCGATCTCCACTACGCCTGCCGATATGCGCGCAACGGCGATAGCTGTTCCGGAGTTTCTTTTTTACATGGTAACTGCCTGGACAGCTACACGCGTAGCAAGGACGATTTCGCAAGAACGGAGCCAGTTCCAGCTTGCCGAATCGACTTTTCAAGGCCTCAGCAACGAACTAAGCAGCAGGGCCATTAACCTTCAGACTACTCTGGATACGTTAACTCTGGTTCACACCAAACTGCAGAATATTGACCGTAGCAGAACCGTATTCCTCGGCAATATTGCCCATGAACTGCGAACGCCATTGTCAGGCATAATGGCATACTCAGAGATACTGCTGACGTATGACGATCTGGATATCCCGTCACAGCGGGAATTTTTGAAGATCATCAATGATGACAGTGTTCGCATGACAACGCTTGTAAACGACATACTGAACAGCCTTAAAATAGAATCCGGCCATCTCAGGCTTGCTCTCAACAGGGTACGCTCCTCTGAGCTGATTGAGGAGTGCATAAATGCCCTGAGACCGATGGCTGCAGCCAAAGAACTGACGTTGGAAGCAAGCATTGCGTCCGGCAGCATCTTCATACACGCTGACAAGAATCAAGTGAAGCAGGTGCTCGTCAATCTTGTGAACAATGCGATCAAATATACCCAACAGGGGGGTGTTACTGTTGGAGTTGCCGTTAAGGGACGATTTGCTGAATTTTTTGTAACTGACACCGGCGAGGGAATTTTTCCGACCGAGCAGGAGAAAATCTTCGATGAGTTTTACCGGGTTCTCGATAATGTTTCAAACCGGCCTCCCGGGACAGGACTTGGCCTTTCCATTTGCAAGAAGATAGTCGATGTTCACGAAGGGACGATAGGGGTTGAAAGCAGCATAGGGAAAGGCAGCACCTTCCGCTTTACAATCCCGCTTTATTTACATGAAGATCAATTGCATAGAGATGAACCCGGAGAAAGGCTCATTCGCCGGCATACAGATGTCCGGCGGATTCTTGTTGTCGTAAGAAACACCGTCAAAAGCACGTTCCTGATGAAAAGTCTTGAAGATGTCGGCTATAATACTATTGGCGCATACAGCTACGAGAAAGCGTATGATCTATTGGCGATAACACCCGTGGATATAATTATCTCGGATTTAAGCCTCTCTGTCGAAGACAATGAACCTCTGCTCACTCGGGCTGCATCTGAAAAAATTCCTTTCTACCAGAGTTACTTTTATGTAGAACCACCCGGACTCATCAGCCAGGTTATAACCGGCTATATATGGAGCCCCTTCGATCGCTACCAGCTTTTGCCCCTTCTCGAATCCCTCAAGATGCCGCATAAAAAAATATCCATTATCTCTCCCGATATGGATGAATCGCGAATGCTGCAGATGATCCTGGGCGTGGAAGAGTATAAAACCGCCCTTTCAAGCAACGATGATACCCTGCTTCCTTCCTGCATATCCTTCCTCCCGGAAGCAATCATAATTGGAACATTTGAACTTGATCAGGTCGATCGTATTGTAAGAGAAATCAGGTCCAGCGCAAATCTTGCCAATGTTCCCCTGATCCTTGCCCTTAAAGTGCCTCCCCCTGGAAATGTCACGCTGATAGCGGTACCTGCCCAGGGAGACAGATCGTTGTTGTTCGGACTTTCACCTCTCGTTCAGAAAATTGAGGGAGAGCTATTCAAATAAGGGGTATTTCATTTGCCATGAAAAAGATATTACGGACTCCCTGTATAGAAAAAATTCTCACCGGACTATCCGAAAAAATCAGGATTTCCCTTGTTTTTACGGATCCGGATGGAAAAAGAATAGTGAGTTCCGCCGCCTTGGATGATCCGGTTGAACAGGCAATGGATGAGTTGACGTGCCGCACCCAGGTTCCGGTCATGGTCAATGGCCAGCTCATAGGCACTGTCTCCAGTTTCGCAACAACAGAAAACCTGGAATCTCTCCTGTATTCCGCGGCATTCTGCATTGAAAACTCTTTTCGGCTGGAAGATGAAATTGAGGACCTCTCTGCTGAAATCGTCAACGTGTATCAG
>JBAYTT010000101.1:0-13965 GCA_041675485.1 Pelobacteraceae bacterium
ACTGGATGTCGGCCGCCTCCTTCATCTCCATGGCCGGTCTGATCTCGTTCATGGGACGTGACGGCTCCTTTTACCTGATGGGGTGGACCGGCGGGTATGTTCTGCTCGCCATGCTGTTTGGGCCGTACCTGCGTAAGTATGGTAAATTCACCATCCCGCAGTTCATGGCAGACCGCTATTACTCCCAATCCATCCGCCTGCTTTCGCTTCTCTGTGCCATCTTCGTATCGTTCACCTACGTCGCCGGCCAGATGCGCGGCGTCGGCGTGGTGTTCTCCCGCTTCATGGGGGTCAGTATTAACATGGGTGTTATCATCGGCATGGCGCTGGTCTTTTTCTACGCCACCCTCGGCGGCATGAAGGGGATAACCTACACCCAGGTTGCCCAGTACTGCGTATTGATCTGCGCCTACATGGTTCCGGCTGTTTTCATCTCAATGCAGTTCACCGGCAATCCGATCCCGCAACTCGGCATGGGTTCGACCATCACCGCCTCCGGTGCGGCACTGCTCAACGACCCTGCAACCCAAGGGAAATACCTGCTGGATGTTTTGAACGGTATCCAGAAGGATATCGGCTTCGGCGCCTATACCAATGGTGCCCGTCCCCGCATCGACGTCTGGTTCATCACCATGTCGCTGATGATCGGCACCGCCGGTCTGCCGCACATCCTGATCCGCTTCTTCACCGTACCAAAGATGCGTGACGCCCGTTCCTCAGCCGGTTACGCGCTGATCTGCATCGCCATCCTCTACACCACCGCACCGGCAATCGCTGTTTTTGCCCGCACCAACTTCGTCAAATCGATCAATAACGTCAGGTATGATGCAGCACCCTCCTGGTTCAAAAACTGGGAAAAAACCAAGCTGGTCGCCTGGAAAGACAAGAACGGCGACGGCATCATGCAAATTCGTAAAGGTGCCTGGGATAATCCAAAGAGTGAAAACGAGGTCAAGATCGACCAGGACATCATGGTTCTCGCCAACCCTGAAATCGCCAAACTCCCCAACTGGGTTGTCGGCCTGGTCGGCGCCGGTGGTCTTGCGGCCGCACTCTCCACTGCGGCTGGTCTGCTGCTGGTTATCTCCGCCGCGGTTTCCCATGACCTGATGAAGGGTATGCTGAAACCGGACATGGGCGAAAAAGAAGAATTGCTCTGGGCACGAGCTGGCGCCGGTGTGGCAGTCTGCATCGCCGGTCTGTTCGGCATCTACCCTCCCGGTTTCGTGGCACAGGTGGTTGCCTTTGCCTTCGGCCTGGCGGCGGCATCTTTCTTCCCCTGTATCCTGATGGGGATATTCAACAAGAAAGCCAACAAGGAAG
Organism: Pelobacteraceae bacterium; assembly: GCA_041675485.1. Taxonomy (GTDB): domain Bacteria; phylum Desulfobacterota; class Desulfuromonadia; order Geobacterales; family Pseudopelobacteraceae; genus JACRCG01. The sequence goes on from JBAYTT010000101.1 coordinate 1,324, forward strand.
GGGCTCTTGCAGGTATGTTTATCGGCATCGTGTTCGTTGCCGTCTACATCAGCTACTTCAAGTTCATTAACCCGGCCGTCAATAACAAAGATGGCTGGTGGTTCGGTATTTCACCGGAAGGTATCGGTACAGTTGGCGCCGCTCTTAACTTCGCCACCATGTGGATCGTCGGCAAATTCACTCCTGAGCCTCCCCAGGAGATTCAGGATCTGGTCGGCAGCCTCCGCTACCCCGGCAAGCTGGTTGCACCCCCAGTAGAACACTAAATAATGAAGATTGTTGTTTTGTAGCAAATAGGCAGGTGTTGGCGGCTGCCAAAGCGGCAGCCGCCAACCATTACGATTGCAGTTACCGGTAAAAAGGAGTTATTAATGCGTATATCGGCGGACACACTGGAGAACAAAGAAAACATGATTCTTGCACTTATTCGCAGAGTTAACGCAGCCGTTCTGAAATACATTCTGACCACCAAGCTCCGTACGATCGGCGCAACCATTCTTGGCGCTCTTGGCGGTTTGAGCCTTGTCGCCAACATCATCCCCACCGCCATGGAATATACCGGCACGATGGACAGCTTTCAGGCACGGTGGGAGCTGGGCGGCTTTGCCGTCTACACCATGATTATCTGGGGGCTTGGCGCCCGGTCGATACAAAAGATCGGCGATAAGAAAGTTGGCGCCATAATTCTCGGTTTAGTCGGCTGTGCCAGCGCTCTCATTGTTACAGGCGTCGGGATCAATACCGAAATAAACACGCTGATTACCGCCGGTGGAGCAGCGCTGCTCTACGGCGCTTTCGCCGGCTTGCTTATTGCCGATGCCTTCAGAAGCCCGCCCGTGGATGAAAACGATCCCGATGCCCCGACCGGATGTATCGGCGACCTGGGAATATTCAAGAAATTACAGAAGTAGGGATTTATCTGCTTCGCCCGTCTTTGAACTCTATGCCAGCAAGGGCAAAGCAGGTGATTCGTTTGCTTTGCCCCTATGTAACATCGGAACATTCTTTATGAATTTCTATGCATCTTCCTTTTTCAGAAAATTTCCAGTTTCGGAGACGTCACCATGCTGACCGCCATCATCGTAATCTTTATAATTGCCTATGCCGCCATTGCCCTGGAGCATCCTCTCAAGGTCAACAAGTCCGCTTCCGCCCTGATCGGCGCCGGACTGCTCTGGACGATCTACGCCATGTCCACCGGCGACCATCACCTGGTGAGCGAGCAGCTGGGCGAATCCCTGATGAGTACGGCCCAGATCGTGTTCTTCCTGATGGGAGCCATGACGATTGTCGAGGTGGTGGATGCACATAACGGTTTCGATGTTATCACCTCCCGCATCAAGACAACCAAGCTGTCGTCATTGATGTGGCTCATCGGGCTTGTCACCTTCTTTCTCAGTTCCGTGCTGGACAACCTGACCACCACTATCGTGATGATTTCGCTGATCAAAAAACTGCTGGATAAGCATGACGACCGGCTTTTCTTTGCCGGCATCATCGTGATTTCCGCCAATGCCGGCGGAGCCTGGTCACCCATCGGCGATGTCGCCACCACCATGCTCTGGATCGGCGGCCAGATCACCACCCTGGCGATCATGAAGGGAGTCTTTCTCGCTTCAATGATTAACATGATCGTGCCGTTGGCCATCACCAGCTGGTTCCTTAAAGGGAAAATGGTCGTTTCTCCCGCAAAGGCCGTGGAGGTACACAGCCACAGGGCCAAGACTACTCCGTTCGAGCAGAACTTCATGTTTGCCATGGGCCTCGGCATCCTGGTCTGTGTCCCCATTTTTAAAACAATCACCCACCTCCCCCCCTTCATGGGGATCCTGTTCGGTCTTGGTATCCTCTGGCTGGCCGGTGAACTAATCCACAGCAAAAAGGATGACGAGGCCAAAGAACACCTGACTCTGGTGCGGGCATTGAAACAGATCGACATGAGTTCGATCGTGTTCTTTATCGGCATTCTGCTGGCGGTTGCCACCCTGGAGCACACCCATATCCTGACCAATCTGGCCGGCTGGCTCACTAAAACCGTGGGTCGCGAGGACGTGATTGTCACCATTATCGGCATGGTCAGCGCCATCGTGGACAACGTACCGCTGGTTGCAGCTTCCATGGGGATGTACAGCCTGGCCCAGTATCCTGCCGACAGCTTTCTGTGGGAATTTATGGCCTACTGCGCCGGAACGGGCGGTTCAATCCTGATCATCGGTTCGGCTGCGGGCGTTGCCGCCATGGGCCTCGAAAAGATTCACTTCTTCTGGTATGTCAAACGGATTAGCGGATTGGCGCTGGTTGGCTATTTTGGCGGGATTGCAGCCTATATTGTCCAGTACAGGTTATTCCATTGATTTTGAGCCGATCTGCAAAAAAAGAGATACGTTTGCCGGGACTGCTGGAGCATCAGGCTACAGGCGTTTTTTTGAACGCGCTCATGTTTACCACTCATTTTCTGCTCTTTTATTTTGTTTTCATCTCGGCTTTTCAGGAAGAATTGACCGGACTTGTACGGCTCGGCTTCTGCTGGCTTGGCGCCTACGCGCTCACCTGGGTGTGCAGTTATCTGGCCAAGGGGAAAGCGAGGCTTGTCCTCACCATCGTTTTTATCGGCATACTTGGTATCGTTTTCATGTTTCGCCCCTAATTGCAGCCGAAGTTATGACATTTAGTCTGTTATGTCCGGAGGCCCTTTGTGAATCAGGTACAGAAAACAAGTCTGCTTCACCGTGCCAGGCTGAAAAATCTCCTCAAAAATATCGTTCTGCTTCTGCTCACCATTGTCCTCATCTACGGCGGCGTGGCGATGATTTATGCCACCAGGACCATCTATAAAATCCGCAAGAATTATGCTGTCATCCTCGAAACCCTGTCCGGGGAACGGATCGCAATCACCGAGGTCGGCTGGCATCTGCGCTTACCGCTCTTCACCCGTCTGGAACTTGAAGTTCCACTGATGAATCAGGAACTGCACCTGGGTAACAGCATCGAACCGCAGCGGATCATGTCGAAGGGAAATGTCGCACTCTGGACCAGCGCCATGCTGACGTTTCGGATCAAGGACCTCAACCGCTGGGGGATCGAGAATCGCTCGCCGCAGACACTTCTGCAGACCGAGTTCGACGGAATCGTCAAGGACGTGATGCAGAGTGAATCGATCAACGCGCTGATCTCCGACCGGGTACGGATCAAGGAGCAGATTTATCAAACCCTCAAAAACCAGCCGATCAACGAAGGGGGGCTGACCCTCGGACAGAAGTACGGTGTTGAAATCATCTCCTTTGTCCTCCGGGATACACGCTACGGCGAAAAACTGGCCGAAGCCAGTGAAGAGAAAAAACGCCGCGAACTGATCGCCGAGGCTGATAACTACGCAGCCGACCAGGAAGCCAGCCAGACCAGAAAGCTCTATGCCGCCTACACCGAATCGATCCGGGAGATGCGCCATGCGCTCGGCATAAGCAGCAGCAACGAACCCTATCTGCTGGATTTTCTCAATCAGCAGAAGTGGGCGTCGGCTTACCAGAAGAACCAGCAGGGGCAGAACACCTTCGTTTTGAACAATACCGCCTCGACGGTTCCGGTGACCCTCCCCTCCCCCATTGGCGTTCAGCCTCAAGCTCCGGTAAAACGCGATGCCGCAAACACGAAGAACTAGGACACCAATCTACGTCAGCCTTTCGGAAACGCGGATCCGGCAGATCGAGAGCCTCGTGGGCGGCTGGAGTAATGAAACCCGCCGCTTCATCCTGCGCCGTCTGCACCAGTACAAACCGAACCGTTCGCTGCTGAAGCGGTTTCGTAAATGGCTGCACCGGATTTTCAGACCGGAACGGAACGAATTCAAACTGCTGCAGAATCCGAGCCTGCTCAACGACTGGCACCAGCGTTTTGAGGCTGCGGGCTCACATGACGCCACTGCCGCCTGGAATCATATCCTGTCCAAAGAGCTCGATCCCCAGGACCACCAGTATTTGACCTTCCTGCTTGAGAAAGAAACCGTTGACACGTTTGTGCCGAAGTCGATTCAGGAGACATTCGACAAGCTCTATCACGCCTTTATCCTCAAGGAATACAGCGATGACCCGCAGATTCCGCGTGCCCCGCTGGTCCTGGTGATCGGCAACTCCGGCAGCGGCAAGAGCGCCACGGTCAAGCAGGCGATCGAGGAGGCTTTCTTCTCCTCTGAAGTAAAACCGGTGGTCGATCTGAGCGCCAAGCGGGAAGAGGTGATGGCCGATCAGCCCCTCTGGCGCAGCTTGACCGAAGTTGATCCGGAGCTGGCGATCCGTATTGAGCGGCGCCGCAAGCGCGCCAGGCTGCGTTTCTTCTCGCGGGTGCCGATCATCCGCTACATTTTCCGCAACCGGATCAGCCAGGCCCTTTCCACGGTCGATGAAGAGGGGGTCCAGGTCGATTACGGCGTCATTACCCCGAACGACTACCAGACCGCCTGGGCCGGGGAGCCGGGCAACTACCTGCGCAAGGCGATGGGGGAGCAATGGCAGCTGACGATTCGTCACCTGGAAGAGGCGCATTCGGCATTCGGCCGCCCCGACGAGCGGAGTTCCATCAAGGGACAGCAGGCAACTCTGGTCGATGCCGCGAACATTATCCTTGATGAGATCGCCTATGGCCGCCGCGACTGCCTTGTAATCGCCACCACCGACCAGCCGGAACAGTTCGATCCGGCAATTTACCGCCGTTTTGCGGACCGTGGACTGATCATTGACGTCAACGATATCTGGGATGACCCGGCCAATTTACGCGAGGTGGTCTGTCTGGAGCTGCGCCGGAGCAATCATCCGCAGGATCCTCTCTCCGAGCCGCCGCCGCACCTTTCGGAAGAGGAACTCGATCGTGCGGTGCAGAAACTCTACCCGATCTTCCGCCAGCGCAGCCTGCGCATTACCCCGGCCTATGTCCGGCGGCTGATAGCTTCACTGATTACCATCAAGGGGCATTTTCTTGCCGAGCACCTGGATGACCAGCTTTTGATCCGCGACGCCCTCAAGTCGGTGGCGCGCAACGCCCATGGCTCGCTCTACAACAAGGTGGTCGGAGAACTTGACCGCAGCATCGATTGGAAAGAGTACATCGGCAGTATCAAGAACGAATTTTCCGAAATGGCCAACAACGCACTGTTTTACAACATCAACGAGGAGAAAGGGGTTGTTTTGACCGGCCCCCCCGGCTCGGGAAAAACCTTTCTGGTGCGCGCCTGGTTGGGAAACAACCATGATGTTCAGGATATTTCGGCCAGTCTTTCGGATCTGACCGATTTCAACACCCCCCTCGAAGGGATGATCGCGAATCTGGAAAAGATTTATGATATCGCCAAGATGATCTCCCCGGCTCTTGTTTTTTTCGATGAAGGGGACGCTGTCGCGCCGCGACGTTCGCAGCAGGGGGGCAGCCCCTATGACAAGATCACCAACAAGTTCCTCTCGATCATCGATGGCGAGTCCCCGCTGAACAGGGTCTTTACCGTACTGACCACCAACCGGCTGGACATCATCGATCCGGCGCTGATCCGTTCAAAACGGCTGAAAGTTCTCAACGTTACCGGCCATCTGCGCGACGAGGACCGCTCAAAGATCATCATCCAGGCGCTTGCAGGAATCCCGCTGGCTGACGAGCTGACAATTGAGGAAATCTCCCGCCAGAGCAATTCCATTTGCGAAACCCCGGCAGACTATACCGCCTTTGCCGAAAAAGTCCGCTCCCTGCGCACCACTGAAATGGAGGTTATCCAGAAACTACTCAGCAACAGCACTGCCGCCAGCGAAGAAAAAACCCGCTTTGTCCGTTTCAACTACAAGATTCTGCTCGGCCTGCTGGAGGGGTTGCTGCCGAACAGCCCCATAACCCAAAAGGCCCGGCTGGGTGAAGAGGGAATGCTCGAACGGCTTGAAGAGATCTTCGCTTGTTTTTCCAAGATCAAAACCGACAAGGATTTTCCGATCACGCGCTGGCACCTGCAGAACGCCCGCCAGCAGTTGGCTGCCAGCCCGCTACGCAAGGGAAAGCAGCAACTCGACGAATTCCTGGAAACCGAGCTCTCCAGAGAGCCGCAGGTCGGCTTTGTCGTCGGGGTCGGCGCCAATGATACCAGCGGCGTACTGCTGCCGATCGCCTCGACGCTGGTCTACCGGATGTACCCGGAGAAGATCGTCGTGACCGGCGCCGTCTCGACCAGTTCCGCTCCCGGCGCGGAGCTGGATCTGGCGGTACAGATGACCCACCAGAGTTCCCGGGAGGCGCTGACCCTGGTTGAAAGCTACCTGCAATCGCTGCTGCCGCAGATCAACATGTCGCTTCTTCTGGGCGAGTTTTTAGAGGGCTATTCGATTCACCACCAGTTGCTCTCCGCCTCCTATAGCGTCGGCGGTCCATCGGCAGGTTTCGCCCTGGCGATCAACACGCTCTCGGTGCTGGTCAACCTGCCGGTGCTGAATGACTTCGGCATTACCGGCGCTCCCTGGATCAAGGGTGCGCGCAAGGGGGAAATCGGTGCATCGGTGATCATCGGCGGGCATCGGAAAAAGACCGAGAAAGTCCTGCAGTATCTTCAACGGATGTATATGCCGGTGCAGAACTACCTCGACCTGGAACCGGAGGTGCTCGACGCCTACCGGCTGCTGGGCAAGGATGTTCTGCCGGTCAGCAGTTTCTCCTCGCTGGTTCCGGAGGTCTTCTACTTCGGCGAAAAACACCTGCAACTTCTACGGAGTTTTTTCAGGAGCCGGCTCACTAACGAACTGTCGCCCGTACCGCAGGAGATGCCTCCGGCCGACAGAGATGAGTTCGGTAAACTGGTCGCCGAGTTGCGCAGACTAGCCGAAGAAAACATCCGCCAGCGGTTGCTGGCGATACAGGACCATATGAACAAGAAGGGCTCCGGCTACGACAGCATGGATCTAATTTTCGCCGCCATTGCTGAACCGTTTTAAGATTCGGAAAAACAGGCCACAGCATGTACCGATACTTATCACAACTGCTGATCTCTATTCTCCTGCTGATCTCTCCTTTGTCATTTTCAACGGACAAGGTCACCAACTTTACGTACGAATGCCCTGTTTCAGCCAATTGCTTCATCAAATCCAAACGTACGGCCGTCGTCCGCCAAAGTTCCCCGCCCGTTATCCTGCTCAAGCCTGCCGCACCAGCACAGTGCATTTCCCTCCCCGCTCCTATCAGCCCTCCCGCAATCCTGATCTTCATCACCTCACCCAGTCGAGCACCGCCAGCCTGATCTGTTCCGACAACCGGCAACCTTACACCTTGTCTGATTTTCAGGTTCTTCGTCTTACGGCCGTATGCCGTAAAAGGAGATGCTCGTATGCTCGATACACTGAAAGGCTGGCTGCATCTCGGCACATCCGTGTCCGCTGCAGCACAGAAGGAAACCCGCTGCCTCTGCTGCGGCAAATGCTGCCGTTATTTTGGCGGACATCTGCACGCCTCGGCTCATGATATTGAACGATGGAAACAACAGGGGCGCAAAGACCTGCTCAGCCGGGTCAATAGTCTCGGCTGGATCTGGGTTGATCCTGAAACAAAACAACTGCTGGACCCCTGTCCATTTCTGGTACAGGCTGACCAACAGCGCTGGGTTTGCAGCATCAACGAGACAAAGCCGGACATCTGCCGGGATTATCCGACCATGGCCCACGAATTTCGCTGTCTGAGCGGCGGGTTTTTGAAATTTTGATCAGGATTGTATTAGTTAAGATTTGATGGAGAGGCTGGCTGTTCCCGCTTCCGCCTGATCCATTTTTCACACTCAATCACACAATAAACGATACTAGAAGCGCCGATAATCACTCCCCACTCCTTCAGAGCGATCGGTCTGCTGCCGAATGCTCCGTTCATGGCTGGAAGATAGGTAAACAGCAACTGAAGCAACACCATCAGGCCAACGCCTCCAAGAACCCATCGGTTGCTGAACAGGCCTATTCTGAACATGGATTGGCGCAACGAACGGCAGTTGAACAGATAGAAAATCTCACCGAACACGAAAATATTGACCGCGCAGGTTCTCGCTACCGCCACATCACTCCCCGCCCCCATCCGCCACTCGAAGATGCCGAATGAACCGACGAGCAACAGGAATCCGACCAGTACGATTCGCATGATCAATTCACCGGTCAAAAGTGGTTTGCGAGGATCAAGAGGGGGGCGAGTCATCAAGCCCGGTTCTTTTGGTTCAAAGGCCAGCATCAGACCCAGCAGAACCGCGGTGGTCATGTTGATCCAGAGGATCTGGAGCGGTGTAATCGGCAATTGGACGCCCGCAAAGACCGCTGCCAGGATCACCAGTCCCTCACCAAGATTGGTCGGCAGGGTCCATATTATGAACTTGACCAGGTTTTCAAACACACCGCGACCCTCCTCTACCGCCGCTTCAATGGAGGAAAAATTATCATCGATCAGCAACATATCTGCCGCTTCCTTCGCAACTTCGGTGCCGGACATCCCCATGGCCACGCCGATGTTTGCCTGACGCAACGCCGGGGCATCGTTTACCCCGTCACCGGTCATGGCAACAATATGCCCGTTTGTCTGCAGCGCTTCAACCAGGCGCAGTTTCTGCTCGGGCGCTACGCGTGCAAACAGAGCGGTACGCTCGACAGCGGCTGCAAGTTCGTTGTCTGAAAGGGCCTGGATATCCCTGCCGGTAAGAGCCACCAGCTGTCCCACAGCGTCGGTCTCACCCTGCAGGTCGAACTGACGGGCAATGGCGGCGGCCGTTATGGCGTGATCACCGGTTATCATCTTGACCTGGATTCCGGCTGTTTGACAGACCTTCACGGCAGCCACGGCCTCCGGACGAGGAGGATCCATCATCCCCTGCAAGCCCAGAAAGGTCAACCCTCCGGCCACATGTTCATGCCGCAGCGCGCCGGAATAATCCGGCAGTTCGATGCGTGCAAGCGCAAGCACCCGCAGCCCCTTTTTCGCCATGTGTGCCGCCTGACTATGACAGACATCGCTCTCCAGCGGAGTCAGGCTATCCTGGTCCGACAAAACATGACTACAACGGGGCAGCAGGCTTTCGAATGCCCCTTTGAGATAGACAACCAGTGTGTCACCATCACGGTGCAGCGTTGCCATGTATTGATGCTGTGATTCAAATGGAATTGCATCCAGGCGTGGGTATGCCGCGGCAACGCACTCCCTTGTGAGTCCCGCCTTGCCGGCGGCTACAACCAGGGCTCCTTCGGTCGGATCGCCTTCAATCAACCACTGCCCCTCGGTCTGTTTCATGATGGCATCACTGCAGAGGAGACCTGCAGCCAGGCTGGCAACAAGCGGCCGGTATTGATCGGGCTGTATCTCCTTGCCATCGCAGGCAAAACTTCCCGCAGGCTCGTAGCCGCTACCGGAAACTTGAAAATGAACTCCACCTGCGTAGATTTCCTGAACCGTCATCTGGTTCCGGGTCAGGGTGCCGGTCTTGTCGGAACAGATGACCGTGGTGCCGCCCAATGTTTCGACTGCCGGCAATTTGCGGATGATTACGTTGCGTTTTGCCATCCGGGCTACTCCGATGGCAAGTGTGATCGTGACCGCAGCCGGCAACCCTTCGGGAATTGCTCCTACGGCGAGGGCAACTGCCGCCATGAACATGGCAAGCCACGTCTCTCCACGCAGAATACCGACTACAAAGGTGACCGCGGCCAGAGAAAGGATGACATACAGCAGCAGGGAGCTGAAGCGGGCAAGTTTCCGGGTGAGTGGCGTTGCCAGGATATCGGCTGATGCGATCATCTCGTTGATCCGGCCGACTTCGGTACGGTCTCCGGTAGCAACCACCACACCGGTGGCAACTCCTGACGTCACCAGCGATGATGAAAATGCCATGTTGCTGCGATCAGGAAGCAGGGTATCACCGGGAAGGGGGAGACAATTCTTCAGCACCGGGAGTGATTCTCCTGAAAGGGCCGACTCGTTTATCTGCAGTTCACGTACCGACAACAGCCTCAGATCGGCAGGAACCTTGTCCCCGGATTGAAGCAGAACAATATCGCCAGGCACCAGTTCCCCGGCCGGTATAATAAGACGCTTGCAGCCCCGGATCACCGTGGCTGAACAGGTTAATAACTGTGACAGCGCTTCAATGGCCTTGACCGCCCTCGCCTCCTGGATAAAGCCTATGACGGCATTTACCAGCACAACGCCATAGATGACTCCGGCATCGACCCATTCCTGCAAAAAACTTGTTATGACGGCAGAACCAAGCAGAATGTAGATCAGTGGTTGGTGGAACTGCATGAGAAAGAGCAGCAACGGATTGGTGCCGGTTTTTCTGGTGATCTGGTTGAATCCGAACAACAAGCGTCGATGCTCAACTTCAGAGCTATCCAGCCCATCATTTGAAGAGGTCTCCAGCCGGTGGAACAGCTCCTCTTCCGTCATGGTGTGCCACTGCCGGTTCATATCATCTATTAGCATCGATTCCCCTGTTCAATGAAAAGACGGCGAGGAGTGTTTCCCCGCCGTAAATTCTACTCGAAAATCCGTATAGTTCAAGGGAACTCCCCCACATGAAAAAGGGGATGGCCGAAGCCATCCCCTCAAAACTACAATGTGCAGAATATAAGGGATCAGTGATCAATTGCCTTGGCCATGCCAAGACCGGTATTCTGGCGTACATAAACTTCATCAAACATCTCTTCAGAGCGCTTGTTGGGAAACATCAGGCACCCCAGTATTGCGGCGATAAAGCCCAACGGGATGGAGATGATGCCTGGGTTCTTCAGCTTGAATAGCGGCTTGTCAAGACCCATCATGGAGGTGCCGTCTAACTGAGAATCAACTTTAGCCTTGGCGAGCGCTTTGGCATCTTTTTCAGAGAGCGTTGCACCGGCAGGCAGTTCAGCCTGCTTCTTTTCCATGGCGGCAACCACCTTCTTGGCACCGGCAGCTACAACCTTTGGATAGGTCATATTGGGCGAGACCATGACCAGGCCAATGGAGGCAATCGTACCGACCACCAGACCGGAGATGACACCGGCGGTGTTGAACTTGCGCCAGAACAGCGACAGCACGACAACCGGCAGATTGCCGGAGGAAGCAACGGCGAAGGCCAGGGCAACCAGGTGGGCAACGTTGGCTTTTTCAGCCATGAGGCCGATCATGATGCCGACAGCGCCGACAACCAGCGAGGTAACGCGGGCAGCCATGACCTGCTCATGCTGGTCGGCATGGCCGTCCTTGATCACGTTAACATAGATGTCGTGGGCAATGGCTGCCGAAGCTGCCAGAACAAGACCGGAAACAACCGCCAGGATGGTGGCAAAAGCAACGGAGCAGAGGAAAGCAAGGAACAAGTCGCCCAGGATCGGTGCGATTTCAGCGCCCATTACCTGAGCCAGGATCAAAGTAGCCATGTTGCCGCCCGGATCAACCGAGATGATGCCTTGTGGTGTCAGGTTAATAGCAGCGCCAAAACCGAGAAGAGTAGTCAGAACGTAAAAGCCGCCGATAATGAACATGGCGATGATAACGGATTTGCGAGCAGCCTGCGCGGTCGGAACCGTAAAGAAACGCATCAGGATGTGCGGCATACCGGCGGTACCAAGTACCAGAGCCATACCAAGTGAAATCTGGTCAAGCGGGTTTTTCAGGAACAGGCCGGGCTCAAGGAAACGCTGTCCGGCGTCTACACCATTAAGAGTAATTCCATCCTTCAGAACTAGCTTGGAAACGTGATCCTGAATATCTGGGCTATTAACGATTGAATCAAAGAAAGCCAATGGGTTAAAATTGCATTTTAACAAGACCAGAAACGAAAGCAGGAACGCACCTGACATGAGCAGACCGGCCTTGATTATCTGAACCCAGGTCGTGGCAGTCATCCCGCCAAAAACGACGTAACCGACCATCAGAATACCGACGCCAATGATAGCGGTTTTGTACGGCACCCCAACAAGAAGGGCCATCAGCTTGCCTGCGCCGACCATCTGGGCAGTCAGGTAGAAGGTGGAAACAGCTACAGTAGAGAGCGCAGCCAGCGCGCGAACCGGCTTGGGGTCGGTACGGAAAGAGAGAATATCCCCTAGTGTGTACTTACCGGCGTTGCGGCAGGGCTCGGCAACGATCAGCAGAACCGTAATGTAGGCGACCAGCCAGCCGACCGAGTACATGAACCCGTCATAGCCATACAGAGAGATCAGGCCGGAAATCCCAAGGAAGGAAGCGGCCGACATATAGTCGCCGGCAATGGCCCAGCCATTCTGGGTACCAGTGATTCCTCCGCCGGCGGCATAGAAGTCGGCGGCGGTTTTGGTCTGCTTGGCGGCCCATACGACAACGGCCATGGTAATACCGATGATAATGGCAAACATCGAGAGGGTAACTGCTTTATTAGCTTTGAGTTCCAATTTCTTTTTGAGCGGTGCAGGAGCGAGTGTTGCAGAGCCTGGGGCTGCGGCTACAGATGCAGCTGGAGTCGCAGGCACAGAAGCTGCAGGCGCAGAAACAGCAGGATCTGCGCCGGGTGCGGCAGGAGCTTTCTTCGGCTCTTCAGCAAAGGCGGCTGCGGCAATTGAGAGGGTCAGTGTTGCGGCGATGATGATGTTTTTTAAAGTCATGTCGTATCCTCCTTTTCTAAAGATGAAGTTCGTCGATCAGTTC
>JBAYTT010000102.1:0-13870 GCA_041675485.1 Pelobacteraceae bacterium
CTGTTCCACACTGTTTGTTTCCATCTGTTTCCTGGCTGGATGTTCAAAAGAAGCGCCGCAGAAGGCTGACGTATCCGTACCAGCACCGGCTTCGCCCCAGGCGGCATCAAGCCTGCCGGGAGCGGGGCAAACCGGCGAAGTCCTGTTCAAACAGTTCTGCTCAAGCTGCCACCCCGACGGCGGCAATGTATCCGATCCGGCCCGAACTCTCCATGGCGATGCGCTACGCAAGAACAGCATCACCACGGCGGATGATATCGTCCGGATCATGCGCAACCCCGGAGCCCGCATGATCCGGTTCGATGCGGCAACCGTTTCGGACAGGGATGCGCATATAATTGCCGACTATGTCCTGAAAACGTTCAAGTAGCGAAACGTGCATGGTTTCATCCGGCCTGATCGGGGACATTGGCTGATTGTCTGCGCAAAATCAGAAAGCCGACGGTTCCCGCCGCTAATGAACCGAGCAGGATGCTGATCTTCGAGCTCTGGACGGTTTCGGGATTACCGAAGGCCAGCAAGGTGATGAAGATAGACATGGTGAAGCCGATTCCTCCCAGAAAACCGGCGCCGATGATGTCTCTCCAGGATACATCCTCCGGCAAGCTGGATAATCCCGCTTTAACAGCCAGAACGCTGAACAGGGTGATGCCGAGCGGTTTGCCTAAGAACAGACCTGCTAAAATTCCAAAACTGTTGGGTGATGCCAAACTTTCAAGCCAGTTTCCCGTGAGGGCAATACCGGTATTTGCCAGCGCAAAAAGCGGCATGATGATGAATGCCACCGGTTTATGCAATAGATGCTGCAATCGGTAGGAAGGAGATTTTTCGTCTCCATTCCTGAACGGGATGGCAAAAGCGAGCAAAACTCCCGCAATCGTGGCATGGACACCCGATTGGAGCATAAAGTACCACATGAAAATACCCGGAATAAGATACGCAGTTAACTTGTTTACACCCAAGCGATTCAGGATCAGCAACCCGGCATAGACTCCCAGTGCCAGGACGAAATAGAGAAGCGAAAAGTCCCCTTGATAAAACAGGGCAATAACAATAATTGCACCCAAGTCGTCTATGATGGCTAATGCAGCAAGATACACTTTCAGAGAAGCGGGAACTCTATTTCCAAGCAGTGCAAGCACCCCAAGTGCAAACGCAATATCCGTTGCCGTCGGAATACCGGCGCCGGCTTGCGTTTCAGATCCTCTATTAAGCAGGAAGTGAAGCAGAGCAGGCGTTACCATACCGCCAATGGCTGCAATGATAGGCAACGATGCGTTTTTGGGACTGGATAACTCACCAATATACAGCTCCCTTTCAATCTCAAGGCCAATTAAAAGAAAGAATATCGCCATCAATCCATCGTTAATCCAGTGCTCCAAGCTAAATTTCAAAAAATTAACATCACCGATGCCAATAGCTAATTTTGTATGCCATAACTCCAGGTAATCTGCCCCGAAATTGGTATTGGCAATGGCAATTGAAGTAAGCGTACAGAGAATCAGGATAATACCCGAAGTTTTTTCGCTCTCGAAAAAATCAATGAATAACTTGGTCAGGTTTGTTTTCATAGATTTAATGGCCACCAATCTTTGCAATGTTTATATGTGTAAATTTCTCCAAACGTCGGGCTGTGGAAACATTGCAAGGTTGTGTCTCTCTCAAAAGTGTGATTCCAGTATCCTGACCATCGAATCGAGAAGACCTGCCAACTCCGATTGTTTTTTCAGGTAATACGGAGCTGCCGTCTGATTGTCCTTGCCAATATGTATCCCGAAAACATCCACATTTTGCAGCCTGAAGACTTCTTCGTCCGTTACATCGTCGCCAAAAAAAATCGCTCGTTTTAACCCGAACATCTCCATTGCGGCTACAAGCGCCGCTCCTTTGGTGAATGCCTCCATAGGAAGAACATTGACGACAAATTTGCCGCCAATTATTCTCGGAGCAGGGTCGAGTTTTTCGATTGCAGCATAGATACGTGAGAGGGCGTTTTCCGCATCGTCTGCCTTACGATAATGGAGTGTAACAGATTCCCCCTTGAACTCGATTTCCACCCCCTGTTCCTGGTGAAGCATGTCGTACAGACATTCATGCCATTTTTGGCAAATCGTGGTATGCCGGCAGTTCAGGTTTTCTTCTTGCTCGGGCCATTCAGCACCATGATTGCCGACGAGCAATTGCGGCTTCAATGCAAGAATTGCCATGGCATCCTGTCTCGATCTGCCCGTAATTACGGCAACTGTTGCCAGGTTTGTCAGCCGTTTCAGAATGTTTCGCACCGGTTCTGCAATCGTTACAGCAGAGTAGTCCTCTACAATCGGAGCCAGGGTACCGTCCAGATCGAATGCGAAAAGGGTGCCGGGCGCCACATAGCGAGCAAGAGCTTCAACTCCCTTCTGACTTAGTACATCTGTTGCGGTCAAGATTCTCTCCCTATTCTGGCAGCCAGCTTTTCCCTCTGTCGAACACGAGCAGCGTCAAGGAGCATTCGACCGGCCCAACGGTACACGTTGAAATCCCGGACCTGTGCCCGCATGCTGCGCATCCGCTCCTGCTGTTCGTATTCCGGCATGGTCAGTCCCTGATAGAGCGCCTCGGCGGTCTGCTCAACATGATATGGGTTGACGATCAGAGCTTCATAGAGCTCATTGGCTGCGCCGGTAAACTGGCTCAGGACCAGCACACCCCGTTCATCGTCACGGGCGGCAATGTACTCCTTGGCTACCAGGTTCATGCCGTCATGGAGACTGGTAACCATGCAGACCTGTGCCGCCCGGTAATAGCGGTTTACCTGGTCCGGTTCATGGTGCTCAGCCTTAAGTATAATTGCCTTGCGGCCATCACGGCTAAAGCGCTCGTTGATCCGTTTCTCCAGAGCGTACAATCTCGCTTCGAAGGCCCGGTACTCCTCCAGCGCCGACCGGCTTGGCGCCGCAATCTGGATAAAGCTGAAACGCCCCACCAGTTCGGGATGCAACTCCAGCATCCGTTCGACCGCACTGAAGCGCTCAAGTATCCCCTTGGTATAGTCCATCCGGTCAACCCCGACCCCCAACAGATGATCAGGTGGCAAATCCAGTTCCGCCAGAATCTCTGACCTGGTCTGTTCCACCGGCGGCAGTTGCCCTTGCCAGGGGGGTGGCCACTGGATCGAAATCGGGTAGTTCTCCACCATGGTCAGTTGGCCGCGACGCGAGATGGTGGACGATTCGTGTTCGATTCGTGTTTCCAGGTAACGATCCACCGTCTCCAGAAAGTTCTTGCAGTGATACGGAGTATGAAAACCGAGAATGGTACTGCCCAGCATCCCTTTCAACAGCTCTTCCCGCCAGGGACAGATGCCGAATGACTCCGGGTTTGGCCATGGTATATGCCAGAAGGTGATGATGGTAGACTTGGGCAGAGCCTTGCGGATCATCCCCGGCAGCAGGGCAAAGTGATAATCCTGCACCAGGACGACGGGGTTGTCGCTGTCCGCCTCTTTTACCACCGCGTCGGCAAAGCGCTGGTTGATCTTTACATACTGCTCCCAGTCACTGGTGCGAAAAACCGGCCGGACGTGAGCAATATGGCAAAGAGGCCAAAGCCCCTCGTTGGCAAATCCGTAATAATACCCCTTTTCTTCTTCCTCACTCATCCAGATACGCCGCAGGTTGTACTCCGGCTTATCCGGCGGCACCATGACTCGGTCGTGAGCATCAACAGTTTCACGATCGGCATTGCCGCTGCCATGAGCAATCCAGGTGCCGGAGCAGGCGCGCATGACCGGCTCAACAGCGGTAACCAGTCCGCTGGCAGGCCGGTGCACCTGGATTTCACCATCTTTTTTGCTATGGATGTACGGCTCGCGGTTTGAGACAACAATGATTTTTTCTCCGGTAAGCTGTTTATGCAGCAGCTTACGGAGAGTATCCGGGCTCCAGGTGATCGTGCTGTCATCGGCCAGGCGCCTCTCCGCATCAAGGGAACGCAGCAAAGTCTTCAGGTCACCCACCAGAGGTTGCAACTCTGATTCAACGGCCGGTTGAGTAAATGGTTTAATGATACCCTCGCCACGCAACATGGCGCGCACGCCTTCCATCCACCCTTGCCAGCTCAGGTGCGCCACAAATACGGTGATCAGTGAGACGACCACCCCAAGCACGATAAACAGAAAAATGACATAGTTACGGGTATCGGCACTACGACGCACCATGTAGCTCATGTCGTGAACCAGCACCAGAGAACCAATCTGTGAACCGTTTTGTTCAATTGTATTGACCGATAGATGGACCGGACCCTGGGGAAGCGTAATCAGGTGAAGAGACTTACTGTTGTCATCATTGGCGGAACTGCATGATATTTCTGCAGGAAACAACGGGGTTCGATAGATGAGCTTTTGTTCCTTATTGCAGAACCCGAGAGCCAACAGACGCTCATCCTTGGTAGCCCGAAGCAGAAGGTTATTTATCTTTTGCCTGTTTTCAAGGGACATCAGTTCCTGAAGAGGATCCTGCAGGGTACTGGTAATAAGCCGTGACCTGATATCCATATCCCGGACGGACCAGCGTAGAGTCAGTTTATCCACCAGCGGAACAACGGCCAGGGCAAGCAGACCCAAGGCTATTACCAAGGGTATGACAAACCGTAAAGAAAGTTTAAGAGATCTGAATCCGCGCATTGTTGCTGTTTCCTTTCAAAAATAAGGCGATGAAGAAATGATCAGAGAGTCATAAATTCTGCAGCGTTTTTCCCTTTCCCTTTGGCAAGGTACATCAGGCTGTCAGCCTTTCCCAGCAGCGCATCGTAGGTGCAGCAAATCTCAGTGCAGGTCACCACCCCAATACTGGCGGTCACCTGCCATCCTGACTGGCTGGTCATAATATCAAACGCCTTAACTAGCTTCTCTATTGCTTTACGCACCTGCTCATCACCTGTTTCAGGAAAACAAATAGTAAATTCATCTCCGCCGACGCGTCCTGCAAAATCGGTATTGCGTATGGTGTCTGTAATTGTTGCGCTGACTAGCTGCAAGAGTTTATCTCCCCGAGCATGTCCCTCAGTGTCATTGACCTGCTTGAAATTATCCAGATCGATAAATGCCAGCGAAAGTGGATGATCATAGCGACGGGCGCGAATCATCTCCTCTTCCGCCAGTTTACGGAAGGCCCCCTTGTTCAACAGCCCAGTTAGCCGGTCTGTGTTGGCCCGCTCCCGCTCCCGCTCCAGAGCTCGACGCAACTGCGCCTGGAGTGAAGCAGTGTAGGCAATTAAACAGAAGATGCCGAGACGTGTAAAAGCATTCCAGGAAAGGATGGCATCGCTTTCGGATGGTGATTTATGGATCGTGTTGACGATCAACCAACTGGCAGCCGCGAGACCGGCAACAATAATTCCTCCCAATTTGCCACAGTACCAAGCGGAAACCAGAATCGGCACCGCGTAAATAAGCATCATCGAGATATGCACACCGGTCTGATAGTCATAATAACCGGCCAGTAAGGTGAATAATATTGATATGCTAAAAATGATGCGGTTAGCCATCATGGCCCCCAATTGTAATCACTCTCTTCAAGAACTGCATTCCCGCAGCAGCATCTCGATTCCCCGCAAATTCAGATCAACCCCGTCTGGCCGGTTGTTCAAATCATGTTCCAACTCCTTAACTACCTGGTTTATCAGAAAACATCGAAGCAAAACATCAAGCTCGGATCTCTTCGCCGGAACCAGAGGCGAGTTTTTCATTGTATGCAGGTAAGCCTTCAAATAAGAGCCGCTTACGTAGACATACCATGCTTCCATCCATGGTTCGAGCAGCAGGATGTCGTCAGGGTGACTTGTGCCATGATGAGCAAGGGATGCCATGGCGGCATAGTGAAACGAGTGGATCATTCCGGCCACATCCCTCAATGGTGAACGTTTCAGGCGGCGTTCGCTCAGGGGGTGTGCCGGTTCTCCCTCAAAATCGATGAAAACAAAATCCTTGCCGGTGAACAGTGCTTGCCCCAAATGCAGGTCGCCATGAATTCGGCACTTCATGGCTGAGAGCCGCCGGCCGTTAATCCTCTGCAGGCAGGCAATAAGCTCCTTTTCTGCCGCCAGTATTTTTTCTGCACGGTGCTGCACATCTTCAGGTAAAAGAGGGAGACTCAATGTCAGCGTCCGGAAGGTCTTTCGAAGGTGTCCACGCATGGACTGATAGATGGAGCGTTGATAGAGAGTGGAGAATTCTTCCATGCTCCAGTCGCTCTCCACCGAATTGCCGGCCAGAGCGCGATGCAGTTCTCCGGTTCGTCGTCCAAGCAGGAGCGCCATTTCCAGATGCAACCCGCGAA
The DNA here is from genome assembly GCA_041675485.1 of Pelobacteraceae bacterium. GTDB lineage: Bacteria > Desulfobacterota > Desulfuromonadia > Geobacterales > Pseudopelobacteraceae > JACRCG01. The sequence continues at coordinate 6,318 of JBAYTT010000102.1, forward strand.
CCAGTTCGCGAAACTGGTCCGGAATGCCGCTGTCAACAACTTCCAGAAGTGCCGGAAGCCTTGCAGGCAGCTTCGGCAGGTCGTGCCGGTGTGTCAGGAGGTGTTCGATAAATTGCGCGAGACTTGTCAATGTATTGCGCCAGGCGTCGCCGTGGCAGGAAATGTACGTTTGCAGTACGCCCAGATCAAACGTTTTACCGCTGTCGCTGCGATATTCAATCTTACCGGCGTAGACCGGCACATTTTTAAACCTGCTTTTGCTGGCGAGATAGCGAAGGATTTCAGGTTCCGGATTGATCCCGTCATCCAGTTTACGGTACATTTTAAACAGCAAGCTATCGCCGTACAGGATGCTGGTGTTATTCTGTTCAACCGCGGCAACTCTGCTGGGGAACAGTTCCGTTCTGGGCGGAGAGTTTTTTGTAACGCCACTGCCTTGCAAACCGATCAGAAGTGATCCGTTTAACCCTTGAATTTTTAAGCGCTCACTTATCAACCTGAAAAGAACAGTCCGGAATTCCTCAAAATAGATGGCATCGCACAATACCCCTTCCACATCACCGAGGGTGAGAGACGTTATGGATGACAGTGGATGGTGTTCCGCCATTGCCCGTACCTGCTCGTTGGAAAACCACGTCATGGGTATATGATAGACCTCTTCCTCTCCATCCGTATAATCCACCTGGATAAAGACCAGCAGGAACTGGTGATCATCCTGTTTTAACAGGTAGTCGTCGACAATTCTGATCCGCCTGACAATCCGGCCTTTGCCGAAAAACCAGAAGACGCGTTGCAGATAGCGAGGTACCACGTCATTGCACAGTCGTTCTCCACTTTTGCCCTTCACCACATCCATCCAGGGCAGCCCCTGTCTCAGAACCAGGTCCAGACATTCCTCATCGCTCGGCTCAATCCGCGCTTCCGCGCCGCGCAGTGTGAACCAGAAATAATCGAACTGTCCCATGGTGAAATGGTAGCGGGTTTCCTGGATCATGGGGAACCGGTTGCGGCTGAAGACTTCTTCGGGAACCATGCCGGCGTATCGTGACAGATCGACGGTAACTGTCTGAGCAAAGCGAGAGAGGTTGATGACGACCAGGACAATTTCCTCTTCGTGGCTGCGGATAAAGGTCAACACTTTCGGATTGTCTGAAGGCAGCATTTCAAGAGCGCCACAGCCAAACGCCTTAAAGCGTTTGCGCATGGCAATCGTACGCCGCATCCACCAAAGAAGGGACGACGGATTGCGCTCCTGGTTTTCCACATTAATCGATTCATAGTGATATTCTGCTTCAATGATGACCGGCAGAAACAACTTCTGGGGACTGGCGTGCGAAAATCCGGAGTTCCGGTCCGGATTCCACTGCATCGGGGTACGAACGCCGTTCCGGTCCCCCAGGTAGTAGTTGTCGCCCATGCCGATTTCATCGCCGTAGTAGATAATGGGAGTGCCCGGCATTGAGAAGAGCAACATGTTCATTAACTCTATTTTGCGCCGGTTGTTACCCATCAGGGGAGCCAGGCGGCGGCGGATGCCAAGATTGATTCGCGCCCTCGGGTCGGTCGCATAGACCCGGTACATGTAGTCCCGCTCCTCATCGGTCACCATTTCCAAGGTCAGCTCGTCATGATTACGCAGGAAGATCGCCCATTGGCATCCTTCCGGTATACCCGGCGTCTGGTCAAGTATATCGACGATCGGAAAACGGTCCTCCATTTCAATGGCCATGAACATGCGCGGCATGAGCGGAAAATGGAAGGCCATGTTGCTTTCGTCGCCACTTCCAAAATAAGCGGCAGCATCCTCCGGCCACTGATTAGCCTCTGATATCAGCAGCCGGTTTTTGAATAAGCTGTCCATGTGGGTTCGTAGTTTATTTAAAAAATTGTGGGTTTCGGGAAGGTTTTCGCAGTTGGTGCCTTCCCGTTCGTAGAGGTAGGGAACGGCATCGAGCCGGACGCCGTCCACACCCATACGCATCCAGAAGTCAATCACCCTCAGCATTTCCGACTGAACTTTCGGGTTGTCAAAGTTGAGATCAGGCTGATGGGAATAAAAACGATGCCAGTAGTAAGCCTTGGCCACCGGATCCCACGTCCAGTTGGAAGTTTCAAAATCCTGAAAGATAATGCGTGCCTCACGATACTTCTCCGGAGTGTCACTCCAGACATAGTAGTTCCGCTGCACAGACCCCTGTTTGGCAAGCCGGGCACGCTGGAACCAGGGGTGCTGATCGGACGTGTGATTGAGAACCAGTTCGGTGATTACCCGAATTCCACGCGCATGGGCGGCGTTCAAAAACTGCTTGAACTCCCGGAGAGAGTTGTAAATGGGGTTGACGTTATAGTAGTCGGCAATGTCGTAGCCGTCATCGCGTTGGGGAGAGGGATAAAATGGAAGCAGCCAGATTGCCGTAACCCCCAGTTGCTGCAGATAGTCAAGCTTGCCCAGCAGACCGAGAAAATCTCCGATACCGTCAGCGTTTGAGTCGTAAAATGCCTTGATGTGCACCTGGTAAATTATGGCATCCCTGTACCAGAAGGGGTTGTCATCAAGACGGGAATCTTCATGGCGCATATGGGTATCCTCCTTGCTTCGTTCTGCCGTATCGTTCCAACCGGCTCCGCAGCGCAGGGGCCAGGTCCGGCGGCAGCATGTCCCAGGTAAAGCGCCACTCCCAGTTGCCAAAAGCGGTGCCGGGTATGTTCATGCGCGCCAGGCTATCCAGTTGCAGAATGTCCTGGAACGGCATGATTGCCGTATCGGCGACAGAAATCAGTGCGGCACGGACCAGGTCGCCGACCGGATCTTCTCCGGATGTGCCCAGATAGGCATTCATCTCGAACCGCTCCGCCTCTGAAATGGCTTCATACCATCCTTTGGTAGTGTCGTTGTCATGGGTGCCGGTATAGACGACGCTCCGTTTGACGTGATTATGGGGAAGGTACGGATCGGACGGGCCGGAATCAAAAGCAAACTGCAAGATCTTCATGCCGGGGAAGTTGTAGCGGTCACGCAACGCTTCGACTTCGGGGGTGATCACCCCCAGATCCTCGGCAATGATCGGCAGCGTGCCCATGGCTGCCTGGACGGCATCAAACAGCCGCTCTCCCGGCCCCTTGATCCAGAGCCCGTTCTCGGCTGTCTTCTCGTGCGCCGGAACCTGCCAGGCTGCCTCGAAACCGCGGAAGTGATCGATCCGGACAATGTCGAACAGCTCGAACATTGAGGCAAAACGATCGATCCACCACACATAGCCTCTCTGCTCCATGACATCCCAGTCGTAGTGCGGATTGCCCCACAGCTGGCCAGTTGTCGTGAAGTAGTCGGGCGGCACGCCCGCTACGACCGTGGGGTTGCCCTTGGTATCAAGGAGGAAAAGATCGCCATGGCTCCAGACGTCGGCGGAATCATGGGCGACAAAGATGGGAATATCTCCGATCACGGCAATGCCGCGCTGGTTGGCATAACTGCGCAGCTCCTGCCATTGCCGGGAAAACTGCCATTGCAGATATTTCTGAACCTTGATTTCGTGATCCAGTTCGTGCGACAGCTTCAGGCGCATCTCGGCGGTCGGATGGGATGCTTCCCGGGGCCACTGGTTCCAGCTCCTGCCGTTGTAGCGCTGTTTCAGCGCCATAAACAGCGCGAAATCATGCAGCCAGGGGGTGGTGGCGCAGAAATGGCCGAATTCAAACGTCCGGGGTGATTCGGCATGGGACAGGAAGTTCGCACCGGCCTGCTGCAGCAGCTCCATTTTGGCCGCCGCAACGGCAAGGTAATCGACCCGATGGCCGGGGAAACTTCCGCAGGACGCTTGGGGCAGGTCGCCATCCGCCACAAGCCGCTCCGGATCGATCAACAGCGGATTGCCGCCGAACGCGGTAAAGGCGGAATAGGGCGAATTGCCGCAGGCAGGCGGTGTCAGCGGAAGCACTTGCCAGTAGGACATGCCCATGGCGTACAGAAGATCAATGAAACGCCTGGCATCCGCCCCCAGCGTGCCTATGCCGCCGGGACCGGGGAGTGAGGTCGGGTGCAGTAGAATTCCGCAGGCACGTTTGTTTAACATGAGATCCTCTCCAGCAGAGCCACAGGAAATTCAGAAAGTATATCTGAAACGGCAAGAGTCATATCCCCTTCCCGCTCTTCGAGGCTCAGCACCTCTCCGGTAAAGACGTTACGGTAGCGGCTTGATGCAATATCATAATTCTGAATTATCCGGGTACCCTGCCAGACCTCCGCTCCAATCGGCACTCCGCCCTCATCCCCAATCAGGCGGCTGCAAAAACGGGGCACCACCACCATGACCGAACTGCCGTTTACCGAGCGTTCAAAGGCGCAGATATGTTCCTGACAGGCGCCCTCCACTGTCAGCGGCAGATACCTCCCGGATTCAAACAGTATGCTGTTTTCGCGGCGAAAATTCAGCGCCTTGCAGGTTAGATACATTTTGATGCGCCCATCGTTTCGGCTCGCGACGGTTTGCCGAGCTGTTTCCAGTAGTCCATCAGCCGCCTCCCGCTGTAGCAGTTCGTTCAACAGATCTTCTCTCTTTTGAAAATCCACCGGACGGCGGTTATCAGGATCAACCAGACTGAAATCCCACAATTCATTTCCCTGGTATAAATCCGGAATCCCTGGCGATGCAATTTTGAGAAGTGTCTGCGACAGGGAATTGAATACTCCGCCGGCAGCGGTTAATTTCTGGAAGGCCGCAAAATCCTGCAGAAATATGTTTTGTGGAGAATTTTTCAGGATCGTATCGATAAAATACATCACCGCATCTTCACGCAGAGTATTGGGGCTGATCCAACTGGTATGAACCTTTGCCTCCCGCATCGCCTTCAACATGTAGGCCTTGATTCTGGTTCGGAATTCTGTAAATTCTTCATCCTCAGGATTACAGAATGGCCAGGTTCCGACCAGGGTCTGATAGAGCAGGTACTCCTCATTTCGACTTGGCGCCGGGTTGGCGTCTACAATCATTTTCATTTTGCGGTTCATGCGCCCCCAGCGGGAAAGTCCATCCCGCCACTTTTCAGGAATCTCGGAGAGGACTGAGATTCTGGCACGGACATCCTCGCTCCGCTTGGTGTCGTGGGTTGATGTCGCCAGCATCGCCAGAGGACGGTTCTTGCACCGTTCAATATTCTGGCCGTGAAACGCCTCCAGAGTTATACCGAACCGTTCCGGACTTCCTCCGACCTCGTTCAGGGAGACGAGCCGGTTGTACAGATAAAAAGCCGTATCTTCAACCCCTTTGGCCATAACCGGACTGGTAATTTGCTGAAAGCGCATGACAAAATCGAGCCATTTATTCTTCTGCTCGTCGGAGGTAGAGTCTGGAAAATCAAGCAGCAGCACGTCACGGATAAAATCAAATATTGATGCGCTGATAGCCGGATTCTCACGTTTTGCCCAACCGATCGCCGACTCGATGTATTTACGGTCCCGCTCCAGAACATCAAAACTGTTGGTATAGGTACGGTACACCGGGAATAATGCAATCACCTCAACAATCGCCTTGATCAGGCTGTTAAGGGTAAAATCGCGCGTATGCCGGTTCTTCTCCGATATTTTGTTCAGATAGTATCCCAACGTGTTGATTTCGCTAGACATGGCAACCTGCATGACAAGTTTTTTCTTGTCGTAGACAGCTTTTTGGAAGTCCACACGGTGCCTTAGAAAGCGCGTATAGAGGGCCTCAAATATTTTTGAATTTTTTGTATCGACAAGCACACCGTTAACCTGATTGGCAAAATCGTACCCGGTGGTGTCAAACACCGACCAGCTCTCCGGCAACTTTTCAGCCTTGATTAGTATTTTTTCAGCAACGATGTAGAATGGCATATACGAAGGGTCTGCGGCCACTACCCGGTCATATTTTTCCCGCACCGCAGATTCTGCTTCTTCACGCGCCCCACCCTCAGATTTCTCCACCTCGTGCGGCATACCGTACATTCTGGCAAAGCAACCCCGTTGCAGTCTTCTGATATATTTTTCCGGATCGAGCAGACCATCGGCATGGTCAATCCGCAAACCATTGATCATACCGCTCTCTACCAGTTTGAATATAAGCTGATGCGTTTCATCAAAAACAGTCGAATCCTCCACCCTGAGAGCGCCAAGAGAGTTGATATCAAAAAACCTCCGGTAGTTGATCTCCTCTGTTGCAACACGCCAGTGTGAGATGCGATACACCTGTTCCCGCAGGAGGATATCCAGCAGATCAAAGCTGCTCGATTCTCCTCTTGTGCCATTGAATAACCTGACATTGCCCTCAATGAACTCTCTGATCGCGCTGCTGTTCTGATACAGGCTCCAAAGACGCCGTTTGACTACCTCTTTTTCCCGGTAGCGCTCGACGATCCGATCAGGATTCTCCTCTGTGGTTGACGGCAAATGCCTGAGAGCCGTTACAACACTCATTAACTCCTGGAATTGCGGCGCCTCGGCAGAGATTCCCTCCTCAAGAGATTCGATGCCAAGCGTCAAAATAGTGCTGTAACTCTTGGGTATAACAGGCAGCTTGTGGTCGTAGTACAATATAAAAAAAGAGCCCTCTTCAAACGACAGGTGCAGTTCACCGTTTTCGAGAACCGTTCCGTACTGATCGCCCAGGATCGGGATCAGAATTTTATTCTCCAGTTCTTTCTTGACCGGGTGCCAGTCAATGTCGAAAAATTTCGCATAATGCGAACTGGGACCGTTTTCAAGCACGTCCATCCAGAGGGCATTTCCAGGGCCCTCAACGCACATATGGTTGGGGACGATATCGAGGATTTGCCCCATGCCAAACCGTTTCAGCTCGCAAACCAGCTCGTCATACTCATCCTCAGTGCCTATTTCAGGGTTCAGACTGTTTTGATCATGAACATCGTAACCGTGGAGGCTCCCAGGACTCGACTTGAAGTAGGGTGATGCGTAGAGATCGCTGATACCGAGTGCGTGCAGGTAAGGAATGATCTCCCTGGCGTCGTCAAAAGTAAAATGTGAATTAAACTGGAGCCGGTAAGTCGAAATCGGTATTCTGAGTCCCTTGCCGTTCATATATCTCCCTTTACCGCCATTACGGCGCCTGCATTGAAATAGAGCAGCTGCCCCAGTTTTATTACCTCTTCGCTCCATGATGTTGCTGCTTTTGTAGTAGATTGCAGCATCTCCCAGTAGATATTCTGTGCCTGCCAGAGGTTTACCTCTATCGGAAGTGACGCAATGGCTTCCACCAGCAGGATGAGTTCACTCAGTTGCCCGGACTCCTCCCGGTTTGCAAGCAACTCAGCCATTGCCGCCTCCAGTCTGCGGCGGATGATGAATTCCAGCTCCACGTTATCCACTGCAATATCCCAGTTTCTGATTTCGGCAATAAGCTTCCCAAGCCTCTCCATATCAACCGCTTCCGTGGAGAACACCTTTTGCAGTTGCAGACAAGGGGGGTACGATACTTAACTAGGGAGAAATACGATAAACCTCCGCGACGATGCTTGACGTATGCTTGCTGATGGGGGAAAAAGTGTAAGGCATCAAGAAAGGTTTGATGAAAACGCGA
>JBAYTT010000103.1:0-13819 GCA_041675485.1 Pelobacteraceae bacterium
GAAAACCACCACACCTGCCATGGCATAGGAAAAACGCTTGAACTGGTCCAGTGTTTTAAGTCGCCCTTCAACCACCTGCTGAATAGCCGATACCTTGGCGTCGGGCAGTTTTTCGGCAATCTGGGTGACCATATCGCCGATCGGACACCCCGAGCAAAGCGCCGCCACCTCGGCCAGGGTAATTTTACCTTCCTTGCCGAGCAACTTCTGGGCCTTGGACAAATTGGCAAAGACAAGTGCATCGTCCTGTGAACCGGTCTGCTCAAGCACACCGGCAACCTTGAACGTTTCATCCTTTATCGTGATGCTGTCTCCTGACGATGCATTGAGTACCTTCGACGCGTCGCTCCCCACCAACAGTTCGTGATCACCCTTGGGAGCATCACCGAAAATTTTCCACCACTGCTTCATCTTCAGTTCGCTGTCAAAATCAACCCCGACAAGAAGGACATCGTGACTGCCGACCTTGATCCCCCCCAGCACCTTTGGTGCGATGGCAGAGATGTTTTTATTGTTGCTGATGGTCTTGATTTTTGCCAGATCCTCCTCACGGATCTCACGCTGATCGAAGGTCACACCGCCCAGGCTGATGCCGCCGTAGTTCATCGACAAGCCGTTGTTCCGGGGGGTGACAAGGATATTTGCGCCGAACTCGTCCATCTTCCGCTCGATGTCGCTCGACATGGAACGGGTCAGGGTCACCAGGGTGACGATGGTGGCTATGCCAACCATCAGTCCGACTGTCAAAAAAGCCATTTTGGCTTTGCGACGCTTCAAGTTGTTGATGGAGATGGTGTGCAGTTTCATCAGAAGTATTTCGCTCCGGCCTTCAGATCAGCTGCCTTGATCGAAACAGTGCTGCCGTTTAGCTGGTGCGGCAGATATCCGGGATTGCAGCCGCCGGAAGCGTTGGGACCCAAGCGGTTGATGGCGAACTTCTGGTTGCAGTTATTGCAGTTCATCTTGTCTCCCTGCTGCTCATACCCTTTTTTGGAGCGATAGCAAGCGTCACAGGCATCAAATGCGGTTCGTATGCTGCCATCAGCAGCCTTGACCGCGAAAAAGGCGATCTCTTTGCCGCCATCCTCAAATTTGTAGAAGCGGGCCTTGCCGTCTGCCAATTTGGCAACCGGCACGGTTATCGTTCCGTTGCTTGCCTTCACTTTTTCAGACTTGCCGAGAGAAAACGCAAATACAGTGGCAGCACCAATCGACAGCGCAACCGCAAGAACCCCCGCAACGACAACCTGCTTCATGTGATTTGTAACCATTATTCATATCTCCCTGTAATTACCTTATTTTGCTTGAAGAACAGCCGCCACCTTTCCCGCAGCACCCTCCCGGTCCAGGGACAGCTTCAAAGCTTACCCTGAAAGCCAGAAGCGCCAAAAGAACGGCAACAACAACCGTAAGAGCGATGTTAATGCCCCTGTTGTCCATCGTTACTTTACCGTGTACCAGAATTTAGCCTGCCGGGTCTTGCCGTCTTTCAGCTGAAACTTGCACATGACACCATACTTGCCGCTTTTGGAAAGTTCGAAATCAGCGCCAAAATGCCCCTGCATTCCCATCAATTCCTTGGTTTGCGCACTCTTGTCCGGATTCTGCACCTTCACCGTCACGGCTCCCTCGGTCAGTGCCTTGCCGCTTTTGACATCTTTAAACGACACAGATATGTGGTGGGTTTCTTTCATACCTTTGGGCATCTCCATACTCATTCCCTTCATGGCGTCGGCCATGGTCTGGACGTTAAAGGTGGCCTTGACGCCATCAACGACCTCTTCGTGGGCGGCTGCCGTTTTATGTTCCATCGCATGGCCGCTATGATCCATGGCAAGAACAACAAGCGGGGACGAAAGGGCGAGCATGGCTGCTGTGACTACGATCATTTTTTTCATTGGTGTATCTCCTTTATTGTATGGAATAGCTTCCGACATGAATCAGCAGATACCGTGCCAAATCGTAACAATCTGATATTCTGTATATTTATCATTTAAACATGAGCTTGATGTGGAATATTCTACATCCATGGAAGGATATTCTTCAGGGCGGAGTCTTTTAAAATCAGCAGCACCATAGATTGGCTCTGACTATCTGTTCTGTGGCTTCAAAAATAAATCCCCCGTCCAGCTTCTGCCGAACGGGGGATGAAAAAAATCATTTAAGTCTGGCAGCGTGAAACGTGCCCAACCGGTCACGCGGCCATTTTTGCCCACCTACCCTATAAACGTTTCGCAACCAATGATCAATTTTTTGTGAGAGTTACAGTGCCATCACCTTGATTTGTATCAAGCGCCAAAGTTCCGGTAAAATTGCCGGTTACCAAAGTCCCCCAGCCTTTCATCTGCCTAAATTCGACACTTGTTGCGTTTGTCCTAATCATAAAGATTGCGGTGCCGTCGGCCAACGAGAAAAATTTGCTGCTCGTTATGGAGGTTACTCCCGGTATGTTAGAAGAAAACGAGCTAATTATACCGGTCGAATCTACACTGAAAGATAGTGCGTATGATGATGTTCCCCAACTAACGGTTCCTGTATAGCTGCCTTGGCATTTGGAAAGATCAGCAACCTTGGTTAGGGTGCCATTTGAACCTAAACCCGAATACGTAACGGTACCCGCAGTAGAACTTGTCAGGTTTCCTGTAAAGGTTGCAAAACCAAATGGCATGCTATAAGCCCCGTCAGCATTTACAGTGTATGTCCCGGGAGGAGTTGATAAATTGAAACCACTCATATCCAAAATAGTTCCAGCGCCATTAAAAACAAGATAGAGCGGGTCCCCGTTGGTTCCAAGCTGTGAAGTAAACCAAACACCAGAAAGAGAGGCATTTGAGTAGCTTGTAGTTGCTCCACTCAAACTCGCAAAATATGCTTGTGCGTCAGCCGCTGCATTAGAACCGTAAAACCAGCGTTCAACGCCAGTTGTTAGCTGTACTTGCCAATAGCTGCCGTTAGCGTTATTGGAAAGAATTGTTGCTGTTGTTGCTGAATTGCCAACATAGTTAAGCACGCCATTTGAGATGGTATATGCTATTGGTCCAGATTCCGTTGACTCACCCAGGTTTATATCCCCGGTCCCGTAAAAAGTACCAGCTGAAGTGAATCTGAAGTATCCGTACCCCCCATTGTCCGCCCAGTAAATTGTCTTACCTGAAACCATGTCCGATGAAAAACCTGGTGCAGTCGTGCCCGTGCTGGTACGAGTACCTGAAAAAGTGCCTGTCTCGGTCGCACCACTGTGGTTAATAAAGGAGAAGGTGCCTGACATCGATCCGGTAGACAGATTTATTGTACCAGTGCTGTACACCGCTACATTCCCGTTGGCAGCCGTGGCCGCCGCTGTTGTAGTAAATGCTCCTGTCTGTGTATTGACGGTTCCGGTAATTGCAGCACCCTGTGAATCAGTGCCGGTAATTGTGCCGTTTGCTGAAACAGTAATTGTAGCTGTCACTGGATTACCACTGCCGCTGACAGTTATTGAATACGTACCAGTAACACTTCCGGTTGTTGGTGTAGATGCCGGAGTGTAGTACGTCCATACTTTGTTGGTTTCCGTTGCCCCGCTATTGTCTATATCACTGACAGTCAGAGATGCCGGGCTGTTATCCGTAGTCAGTGTGAATCTGGCCCAGCCTGATGTGTCTCTTAACACGATTGTTCCGTCAAGGTTAAGCACCCAGCCGTATGTCTTCGAGACGGTCACTCCATCCGGCTTAAAAACAGTGAGCGTACCATCTGCTTTGAAAGAGAGGATATCTCCTTCAACATTTTTAAATAACTTGCCGGATATCATGGCCAGTGTAAAACTCAGGGGAGCGGTATACCCTGGTGCCGTGTTGACCGCTGCGGTAACCGCTGTATCGCGAGCCGGATCATTTAAACTGGTCAATGCGGCCGTAACGGCGTCAACCAGAGGGGCATAGGTGGTTGTCTTTCCGTTTTCAATTGCGGAAAGAAGTGCGGCATGATTTATTGCGCCAAGCTGAGCGGCAGTAATTGTTCCAGCCGCGTTTGTGCCCAGTTGTCCGACGCCAAGGTTCAGCTTTTTTTCAGCCATGAGAACGGCGGCAGTGGATACCGGCGTAACGTTAATCACTGAAGTCAACGTACTTAATGTGCTCTGATCCGCCAGTCCTCTGAGAACCTGCCCACCCCAGGATGCCTTGAATACATAGTTTTTGCTTGCATCAAGACTGACGGTGTAGGTGAATTTTTTGGAATCACTTGGATCAACTGTGAGCGTTGGTGTTACGATGACAGCCCCGCTCAGCTCGGTGATAGTAAGTACCGGAGGAATGACCGTAGCGGCCGCGGCCGCTTGCTTGGCAACCAGCGCCGACAAAACCGGGAAAGAGACAACACCGGTGACGGTGGCTGCTGTTTTCTGGGTTGCGTTGACATCGTTCCCGCTGCTACTGCCGCTGCCGCCACAGGCCGCAAGCACCATGCAAACCATGGTCAAACATAACAAAACAGATACTCGCCAACTACCGCTTCTTATCATAGACATCTCCTTTATGTCGGCACCCAGTGCCGGTGGTTGTTAGCATACCGCTCTAGTTTTAATTAGAATGGGGGGGGATATCGAGGGCGTAAGCCATCAGGTCTCGGTCATTATAGATGAATGAAAATATTACATTTTAACATGGATTGTCTTAAACAGCTGGAAGTAGAATGTCAAGATTTCTAATGTTTCTGTCAGCCGGGGCCTCACCACTACAAAGAAGGACCCATAAACCGTTGCCATAACCTCGCTGACTTCTCAATACGTTGCTTTTACTGTTTCTCTGTACTACCATGTCTCCATGGTAATAGTATAGTTGTTTACCGAAGCAGGGAAATCCAGGATCAAACCGTCAGGTACTGTTCACATGTTACGTTCCGGAATATTTCGACTCTCCCACGTTCAGAAACTTATTGTCAGTTTTGCCGTCATTGGCGTCTGCCTGATCACAGCCGTCGTGTATGCAATCATGGGCCTGGGTACCATGCATCGCATGGTTGGCGACATTGCCCGCAACGATCTTCCCGCGGCCACCGCGGTTCTTACATTGCAGGATACCTTGCAGGCCCAGCAGCGTGCTGCGGGACGATTTCAAATATTACATCAGCCGGAGTTCAAAGAAATATTCCGGCGGCATTCAGAAACCTTCCGGCAGACTCTTTCAGTGCTTCAGCTGCAGTCTGGCGGAGCTGATCTGAGTTCGCTTACAAAAGCGTTTGCCTCGTATTCCACTCTGGTTGAACGGATGTTCGGCGGTACACAGGTAAGTGATGCAGCGCTGAAACATACCGCCGAACAGGTGGAAAAGGCTGTCGAGTTGGTCCGCGTCGAGCAGAAGAAGATCCTCGACAGAAAGCTTACGGCTGCACATGAACAAGAAGATCGTACAGCCACGTGGGCGCTCGGACTGGCATTGAGCGGCGTCACCCTCGCCCTTCTTGTTGCTTCTCTCCTGGTGTATTCTTTTTCATCCTCAATCGGTAAACTTCAAAAGGCCACCCACCGCATCGCGGCCGGGGATTTCGATCATGACCCGCTCATTCCCGCAGGGGATGAGATTGGTGCCTTGTCCCAGGACTTCATGCGGATGGCGGTACGACTCAAGGAACTCGAACAACTCAGCCTCGACGCCAGTCCCCTGACACGGCTTCCGGGAAATATCGCGATAGAACGATCCATCAACCGGCGTCTGCGCGAGAAAACATCCTTTGCCATGTGCTACCTCGATCTGGACAATTTCAAGTCATATAATGATCGGTACGGGTATATCAAGGCCAGCGAAATCCTGAAGAAAACGGGGGAAGTCATTCATGAGGCCGTCAAACGCCTGAATGATCCCGATGCCTTTGTAGGCCATATCGGAGGTGATGATTTTGTCGTTATTATCGATGCCAAACTGGCAAAAGCCGCCTGCCAGGATATCATCGCTGCCTTTGACGCCATGATTCCTTCATATTACTCGGAAGAGGATCGCGCAGTCGGTGCAATAAATGGTATTGACCGCTACGGAGTCCCACGGGTTTTCCCTCTGATTTCAATGTCGATTGCCGCACTGACCTGCCAACCGGGACATTATGCCACTGCGGCGGAGATCGCCACCGCAGCGGCTTCGGTGAAAGACCATGTCAAGGAATCATCCGGCAGTAACTATATTATTGTGAGGGAGGCAGGCGTTAGTGAACTATAGGCAGGGAATTTCCATAGCGATTGTGGCGCTCATGCCGTTGATGACCGGTTGCAGTCAGTTGGGCTGGAAAAGGTCTTCAACTTCAGTGGCAATAAAGGAGCCGGCCGCACCCTCAATTTCTGATCAGGAGCGGCGCTTTGCCGGAGCACTTGAGTTTTTGCGAACGGGCAATGAACAGGCAGCTCGCGACCTGTTCGAACAGGTTATTGAAGATCGTCCCCGCAACGGGGTGACTGATGAAGCCCTTTTTCGGCTGGCGGTGCTTTGTCTGCGCGACGAGGGAAGCAAGGGGGCTGTGCGGGCACAGGAACTGCTGGAGCGGCTGCAAAACGAATTTCCTCGAAGCATCTGGACCCGGCAAGCAGCACCGCTTGGTGTATTTCTTGTCGGCGTCAAGACGCTCCGTGATCGACGGCGCGAAGTCAAGGTACTGAAAGAACTGAATCTTTCGCTCAGCCGTGATAACCGGGAAATGCGCCAGAGTATGGAGCGTTTAAAAAGTCTTGACCTTGAGCTGGAGCAGAAGATCAAGCGTTGACTGTTGACGGACAGGATGCCGGCATCAGGGAGTGTTACCGCTTCGTGTGATTGTTACGTGTTTGTATGTGCAGGGGGCAAAATTCCGTACTTCTCCATCCGGTAGATCAGGGTATGTCGTGGAATGCGCAGAAATTTCGCCGCAGCAGTCTGATTCCATAGGTTGCGCTCAAGAGCCTCAACCACCACCTCCCGTTCCAACTGCTCCAGAGAATAGCCTTCCTCCGGCAGATTGAACACTTTTACCGAGTCTGGCAACGTACCGGGAACCGTACCACCGGCAGATATCTTGTCCGGCAGATCAGCAAGAGTTATGGTGTCTCCCCCCCTCATTATCAGCAGGCGTTCGACAAGATTTTCCAATTCACGCACATTACCCGGCCACCGGTAGGAATTGAGCGCAGCCATGGCACTTTTGTCAAAGCCGACCGTGTCGGCTCCATGCTTTGCGCAGAAATAGCGCAGCAGCAGGGCAATGTCCTCACGCCGCTCCCTGAGAGAGGGCAGATGGACAGGAATGACCGCCAGGCGATAGTAAAGGTCGTCGCGGAACGTGGCATCAGCCAAAGCTTTCTCCATATCCAGATTGGTGGCAGCCACCACTCGCACATCCAGCTTGAGTGGCTTTATCCCCCCTACCGGCTCAACCACCTTCTCCTGCAGCGCCCTGAGCAGCTTTGGCTGCAGTTCCAGCGGCAGTTCTCCAACTTCATCGAGAAAAAGAGTACCACCATCCGCCAGTTGAAATTTGCCGGTCTTGTCCTTTATCGCACCGGTAAAAGCTCCTTTGACATGCCCAAAGAGTTCGCTTTCCAACAGATCCCGTGGGATGGCGGAACAATTGATGGCAACGAAGGGCGCATCGCGCCGGCTGCTGTGGTGATGAAGTGAACGGGCCACCAACTCCTTGCCTGTGCCGGATTCACCGGTGATCAACACTGACGCGTCCGTATCCGCAACTTTGCGAACGATCTCGAATACCCGTTCCATTACCTTCGAGGATCCGACCAGGGTGCGATAATCAGCCTTATCCGTCAGTTCATCCTTCAGTCGCCTGTTTTCTACGGTCACCCCTCTGAACTGGAGCGCTTTGGCAACGGTCAACCGCAATTCGTCCCGGTTGAATGGTTTGGTAATATAGTCGTACGCCCCGGCTTTCATTGCCTCCACGGCAATATCCACCGTACCGAATGCGGTTACCATAATCACCAGCGTTTCAGGAGAGCGTTCCTTAATGGCCTTGAGTACCTGCATGCCGTCCATGCCGGGCATCTTCATGTCTGTGATCACCAGTGCCGGCATCTCTTCGGCAAACATGCTCAGCCCAGCTTCACCACTTGCTGCGGACAGCACCTGATACCCTGCTTCCTGAAGGTTGTATTCCACGACCCGCCGCAGTGATGCATCATCATCTATGACCAGAATTTTCTGCATCATGGATATTCTCCCTTCTGTAGCACAGGCAGCCTGATCAATACTGTCGTCCCTACCCCGACTACGCTTTCGACGTGCAATGTACCTCCATGGCCTTCAATAATTTTTTTCGTAATGACGAGTCCCAGACCGGTTCCATCCGGCTTGGTAGTGTAAAACGGCTCGAATATTCTGGCCAGTGATTCACTGTCAATCCCTTTCCCGCTGTCACAAAATCTGATCTCGCACATACCGGACACCTCATCAGCAGGGCAAAGCGAGGTCGATATGGTCAAACGCCCGCCAACCGCAGAAGCCTGAAGGGAATTGATGGCAATATTAAGGAAAGCCTGGCGCAGTTTTTCACCATTACCCTTAACAACCACATCGACAGGCGCCTGTTCCAGAAGAAGCGCTATTTTTCGTTCTCTGGCATCGTTAGTGACCAACAGGACAACGGTTTCCAACTCTGCCTGAACGCGGCAACGCGCCATCTCAGTCGGTAACGGGCGGGCCATGCGCAGAAAATCCTCCACCACCCGATTGAGGCGTTCCGTTTCCCTGATCTGAATATCAATAAATTCATATTTCGGGTCACCCGGCCGGTAATCGTCCTTGAGTATCTCTGCCGTACCACGGATCGAGCCGAGCGGATTACGGATCTCGTGGGCCAGGACAGCGGCCATTTCACCCAAGGTCGAGAGTTTTTCAGCACGGCGCAGGTTTTCTTCAATAGTTATAATTTGCTCAGATTGCGCCTGAAGTTTTTTGTACGAATTCTCAAGCCCGTCGGCGGTTTTCTGTAACTCAACACTGCGCTCACGCTCCCGTTGCGCCAATAGCCCGGTGACACCACCAACAATGTTGTAGAGCACGATCTCAAGGTACTTCTCAAGCTCCAACGTCAGCTCCCCTCCCCATTGAAACAGAATATGGGGGGCATACACAATGCTGACAACCAGCGAGCAGGCTAATCCGCCACGCAGACCAAACCACATTGCGGCCAGGATAATTGGCAGGTAGTACAGACGCTGGAAGATATCATGCAGATAATGCAAATGCAGCGGAGTCAGGTAATGGAACAGACTGATGGCAATAATGAAAAGAGCCAGCAGGGAGGTCCGTATGGACATGGATGATTTCATGACCTCAGAATATAGCGCTCAGCGCCTATAATACAAGGAAAAGCTTGCAACACGGAACCTATAAGTACTCCGATTTCATAATTGTATGAACGACTGCTGGCCAAACAACCACTTGATTTTTTATGGGTCACTTGCTATATATTTAGCAGTCGCTCCTATAGAGTGCTAAAGAAAACATATAAATGAGGTGAAGCACCATGGTCGCTCAATTGCCTGTTGTAGCCGATAGCCTTCGACTTTATGTGAACGAAATTCGCAAGTTTCCGCTGTTAAGTGAAGAAGAGGAGCATCGCTACGCGGTTTCGTTTTTTGAAGACAAAGATTTGATGTCCGCACATAGCCTGATTACCTCCAATTTGAGATTTGTAGTTAAAGTGGCCTACGAGTTTCGGCATTACGGCCTGAAAATGCTCGACCTTATCCAGGAGGGTAATATCGGTTTGATGATGGCAGTCAGAAAGTTCAATCCATATAAGGGAGTACGCCTGATTTCATATGCGGTCTGGTGGATCAAGGCATACATACAGAACCATATTATTTCATCGTGGAGCCTTCTCAAGATCGGGACAACGCAAGCGCAGCGAAAATTATTTTTCAAACTTCGTCAGGCCAAAAGCGCCCGGGTCGGAATGGATGAAGACGGCGAAAATGTGCTGACCGCAGCACAGTCTTTACATGTTTCGGAGCAGGAATTTTCTGAAATGGAGCAGCGAATGCAGGGCGACTGCTCACTCAATGCCGAAATACCGGGTAGCGATGGCGCAACAGCTCTTGAGTCTCTTGCCGACGACCGGCTCAACCAGGAAGAACTCCTCGTCGATTTTCAAGAAAATCAGAACCTGCAACAAACGGTAGCTGAAGTTGTCAGCCGCCTTAACGAAAAAGAGCGTTACATCATCGAAAAGCGAATAACTGCCGATGACCCCATGACTCTTCAGGAGATCGCCAGCCATTTTTCAATTTCGCGGGAACGTGTCAGACAGATCGAAGAGGGGGCTCTAAGAAAAACAAAACAGGCCCTGTTACCCCTGCTGGCAGCATAGCAACTATTCACCCAAACGGAGTCGGTAGGCAATGGCTGGGCCTGGCACAAATGAGCCCGTCATTTTTATTTGAAATTAGTGCTTGACTTTGTCTGGTTTTTTCTTTAAATACACAAGTTCTGTTTCTTTCTAGCCAGAAAAGGCTTTGGCCCCGTTAGCTCATACTGGTAGAGCAGCTGACTTGTAATCAGCAGGTGATCCGTTCGATTCGGATACGGGGCTCCATAATAACAAAGAACACAAAACATAGTTCCGATCATCCCTGGAGGGATTCCCGAGCGGCCAAAGGGAACAGACTGTAAATCTGTCGTCAGCGACTTCGGAGGTTCGAATCCTCCTCCCTCCACCATAAATCATCGGAAAGCGGTGGTTCGTCACGATCCCAGTAGACTCATCGTCGCCAGAACTGGTAAGTAATGACCACACGTTTTTCAAAATTCTTCGTCTGGTAGCGCGGGAATAGCTCAGTTGGCTAGAGCGTCAGCCTTCCAAGCTGAGGGTCGCGGGTTCGAGTCCCGTTTCCCGCTCCAGTTTAGTTTGCCCACATAGCTCAGGAGGTAGAGCACTTCCTTGGTAAGGAAGAGGTCTCCGGTTCGAGTCCGGATGTGGGCTCCACTTTGAATAAATGGCACAACAACCCAAGCAGGACAATACAAGCACCTAACTCAGGAGGGCCTTTCTCATGGCGAAGGCAAAGTTTCTACGTAATAAAACTCATGTAAACATCGGTACTATTGGTCACGTTGACCACGGCAAGACCACATTGACAGCCGCCATCACCAAGGTTCTGGCAGGCAAGGGTCAGGCTGAGTACAAAGCATTCGACCAGATCGACAACGCCCCTGAAGAGCGTGAGCGTGGTATCACCATCGCAACCGCCCATGTTGAATATGAAACAGACAAGCGCCACTATGCCCATGTTGACTGCCCCGGCCATGCCGACTATGTCAAGAACATGATCACCGGCGCTGCCCAGATGGACGGAGCAATTCTGGTTGTATCCGCAGCTGACGGCCCTATGCCGCAGACTCGCGAGCACATCCTGCTTGCCCGCCAGGTCGGCGTACCGTATATGGTAGTATTCCTCAACAAAGCTGACATGGTTGACGATGCTGAACTTCTTGAACTCGTAGAGCTTGAAGTTCGCGAACTTCTCTCCAGCTATGATTTCCCTGGTGACGACATTCCAATCATCAAGGGTTCCGCCCTGAAAGCCCTCGAAGGCGAAAAGAGCGAACTTGGTGAAGACTCCATCAACCGTCTCATGGACGCGGTTGACGCTTACATCCCCGATCCGGAGCGCGCCATCGACCGTCCGTTCCTGATGCCGGTAGAAGACGTATTCTCCATCTCCGGTCGCGGTACTGTAGCCACCGGTCGTGTTGAGCGCGGCATCGTAAAAGTCGGCGAAGAAGTTGAAGTTGTCGGCATCAAGAACACCATCAAAACGACCGTAACCGGCGTTGAAATGTTCCGCAAACTGCTTGATGAAGGTCGTGCAGGAGACAACATCGGCGCACTGTTGCGCGGTGTGAAACGTGAAGACATCGAGCGTGGCCAGGTTCTGGCAAAGCCCGGTTCAATCACTCCCCACACAAAATTCAAAGCAGAATCATACATCCTTACCAAAGAAGAGGGTGGTCGTCACACCCCGTTCTTTAACGGTTACCGCCCGCAGTTCTACTTCCGCACCACGGACGTTACCGGTGTTGCCGAACTTCCAGCCGGTATTGAAATGGTTATGCCTGGCGATAACGTTGCCATGACCATCAAACTGATCACCCCGATTGCAATGGACGACGGTCTGCGCTTCGCTATCCGTGAAGGTGGCCGTACCGTCGGTGCAGGTGTTGTTGCTTCAATCATTGAATAAATACGGTACGTTACGAGGATATCAATGCAGAGCCAGAAGATTAGAATTCGCCTTAAGGCATATGATCACAAGTTACTTGATGTTTCTGTAGGTGAAATTGTTGATACAGCAAAAAGAACTGGTGCGCGTGTTGCCGGGCCGATTCCATTGCCTACAGTAATTAATAAGTATTGTGTTTTGCGTGGTCCGCATGTTGACAAAAAATCCCGCGACCAGTTCGAGATCAGGACGCATAAGCGTCTAATAGATATACTTGACCCTACACAGCAGACTGTTGATGCCCTCATGAAACTGGATTTGTCTGCCGGTGTTGATGTCGAAATCAAACTGTAACTGCTACTACGACTGAATAGGACTGAATATGATGAAAGGTATCATCGGAAAAAAACTGGGCATGACCCAGATATTTCTTGAAGACGGAACAAGAGTCCCGGTAACTGTAATTCAGGCGGGTCCTTGTTATGTCGTTCAGAAAAAAACTGCTGATAATGATGGATATTCAGCAGTACAGGTCGGATTTGAATCGGTCGCTGCTGCTAATGCTAATAAGCCTTACCTTGGTCATTGCACTAAATCAGGCCATGGTGTTTTCAGGCATTTGCGTGAATTTAAAAATGACCAGGTTGAGTCCATGAATTTAGGAGACGAGATCACTGTCAATGAGTTTTCTGTTGATGATGTGATTGATGTGACTGGCACCAGCATTGGTAAGGGTTTTCAGGGCGTAATTAAGCGTTGGAACTTTAAGGGTGGTCGAGCATCGCATGGTTCACGTTTTCATAGGGCACCAGGCTCCATTGGCGCATCTGCAACTCCATCGCATGTTTTTAAAAATAAAAAGATGCCTGGTCAGATGGGAAACGTTAAAGTTACAGTTCAGCGTCTGAAAATTGTACGTGTAGATGTAGCTGATAATCTTCTCTTGATAAAGGGTGCTGTGCCTGGACACAAGAATTCAATTATTACGATCAAAAAGAGTGTTAAAGCTTAGTACTTCGGGAGTTTGGTATGCCTTCAATAGCAGTTTATAATATGAGCAAACAGCAGGTCGGCGAAGTTCAATTATCCGATGATGTGTTTGATGTTGAAGTTAGAGAGAGCCTTGTCCACCAGGCTCTTCGGATTCAGCTCGCAAATCGTAGAGCTGGAACTGTTGCAGTTAAGAATCGTTCTGCGGTACGCGGCGGTGGCAAAAAGCCATTTAAACAGAAGGGCACTGGCAACGCACGTCAAGGGTGCAGTAGAGCTCCACAATATCCAGGTGGAGGTGTTGCATTTGGGCCTCAGCGCAAGATATACAACCTCAGTATGAACAAGAAAGCAAGGACTGCTGCTCTCTGTTCGGTGCTGACTTATAAACTGCAGACAAACAACATAACTGTGCTCGATAAAATTGAATTTGAAAAGGTCTCGACCAAAGACTTCGTTGGCTTTTTGGGTAAGTTTGATCTCAATAAATCTTTGATTGTGACGGATGATTTCAATAATAATTTGTTTTTGTCAGCTCGTAATGTGCCGCATATAAAAATGCTGAAGCATGATTCTCTGAATATTCATGACATGCTTAAATACAAGCACATTATTTTCACTCAGGACTCTGTTCAATCAACTGAAGGA
>JBAYTT010000104.1:0-13793 GCA_041675485.1 Pelobacteraceae bacterium
CCGCCACCCAACCCTTCATGTTAAAGAATGAGACATCGAGACTATCGCCTGACGGTAATGGATGTTCAGTTCTGCCGATTGGTGTACTTGCTTTTAGTCCGATCGATTCGGGATTTTTCGCCACATACTCTTTTAGAGCTTTATGATGCTCACTTTCACCTCCACCAAATCCACCTGACGCCTTGGATACAATTGGAGTGAAATCTGCGGATGCCTGCTCAAGGGAAAAAAATTCAAGAACTTTTCCCCATCGTGGATACGAGAAAATATGTTGAAGCTCAGCTTCAACGATTGCACGCTTTTTGCTTAGCGGCAAGGCCGCAAAATCTTCTTTCTTTACGAGGAACCAGCCAATTCCTTCTCCGGGCAAACCAGTATTCTTGTTGACGACAAGGCATTGGATCGGCGGCACTTTTTCTTTCCATTCCTTAGACAGTAGTTCCAGCGACTGTCCTATGCTTCCAAGTACGTAATTGAGATTGCGGGCGTTTGGCATTTCCAACTCTTCAGCAAGGTCGGAATAATAGATTGGAACACCGGCTTGCGCTTGACGGACAAGTAATGGGAACGCTGCGCGAGCACGTTCCTGATAAAGCTTGTCACCGGAAATTGGCTCAGAAATATTCGCTGTGCTCATAAGCTCCTCCCTGATTGCTCCTCATTTTTGTATTGGGTAACGGCTATGAGTGTGACCGGCGCGGCAGGTTTTCCGCCGCGACCGAGTCCACAAAGGGCGTCCCGCAATGTATCCTCAGACAGCAACACCCCATGGTTAGACATCATCAAAATGGCAACAACATCAATTCCTTCATTCTTGCTCGTTCTTCTTCGGCCACTTCTCTAAAGATTCTTTGCGACAAAGCGATAATCAGTGTTCTCTCTTTGTCCAAGGCCGCCTCTGAGTAAGAAAAGTTCTTGTCATTCAGTTGGTTAATGGTCGCCATAATCCACCGCAAGAATTCATTTGGCATAGCGATGTCAGAAAGGTCTTTCCAGCCTGCAGGTTCCTTGTACCGATTCCAGTAACGAGTTTCCAGCGTCTTATCGCACTTACCTTTGCAGGCAAAATATGTTTCAGCCACGGTGGTGCCTCCATCTTTATCTCGCAGCTGCACTTGGGCCACGAGCCCGGAGTGCTTTTTGTGGTATAAAGCTTCCAAGAGGTCTTTACCGCAGCAATCGCAAGTGATGGGTACATATTCGTCAATTACTTTATGTAATGGCCTGATCTTTTTGTAGTTCTGTGGCATATAACGAAACATGATTTGCGAGAACCCCAGACTTATCATGTAATTTTCGATAAGTTTATGATCGAAAATCCTGTAATCTTTAATTTCTTTTTCGGCTCTGAGTTGTGCTAATCGTGTATTTAGCCCTGCTGACGGCACAGTAGAGTAAAATCCAAGAAAACCGTCAGCTTTGAAGCTCTTCACTCTTTCGAGTATATTTTTTTCATGATCATTTTCATTCACAGAGTTTCCACTTGTTGCAAAATGTTTACAGCTGACAAGCCATCTAAAGTGGTAGGAATGAAGTTTTCCCTTCACCTCCTCTGTAACTAGCATATCTTTCCCACCATCAGCACCTCTGTCTGGTGAAGTTTCGATGAAAAAACCAAGTTGGAGCAAAAAATCTCGGGCGAACAACTCCCATGTATCATCGTTGTATGGGATTTCCTTAAAATCTATCATTTATCCTCCGTTTTCTGTCTGACCAATGGCGAGTTGAACAACATCGCCCAAAGCCTGACCGGACAGGTTATTAGGCCGGTCCTGGCGTGGCTATCGCTTTAAACCGTATATCTTGCTGTTGTGATATTCTATGAATTCAGAAGTCAGCTCATGGCCTTCGTTGTATCTGATTTTCGCCGTGTCTAACTCAATCACTCCCAAATCAAGCATGGCGTGGTGATTCGGACAAACCACAATTATGTTTTCTGAGATATCTGGTCCAGCATGAACACCACCAAGAGGCTTTATGTGGTGAGCTTCTGCGTACCTCTTCCCGTCCGGTAACTCAATGGTCATTCCGCAAAGCTGGCATAGATAATCATGATGATTTTTGATAACCCGTGCTTGCCCTGTATCGCGGACAATTCGGTATGTCTCCATTCTGATTCGAGGTGGAGGGTCGGCAAGGTCAGCTGCCCGTTCGTTGGGAGTTATTCTACCTTCATATGCTTCAACCAACCGGAAGATTGACATAAAATATGAATACCCTCCACCGTGAGAGCCTGTGCCATCCTTGTTCCTGTAATCGTCCCTTGTTCTTTTTTCCTCTGAAAAATATATTTCAAAGAAACGATCGAATCGTTCTCGGGACTGGCTTTTTCGATTTCCTGCGCCATCACGGGGAAAATATGAGATTGAATTATCACTAACCTCAAAAATGAAATCTTTTCCGGATTTCGTTTTCAGCCTTTTCGGCTCAATGCTTTTCAGCAGTTTCCAAGCATCATCAGAATTCATGTTTCTACCTCGATTTACCCTTCCTTAGCTTCGGCCAACGCGGAGAGTTGACCGGCCACGGGCCGGTCTGACGCTTTGTTGGACTCACATTATTGTCGTGAAATTTGTAAAAGTTCAGCGATATCTGTTATCGGGCCAATTTCAATCTCAATAGGTTTGAGCGCTATCAGATCCTTCATTGGCCACAAAAATCGGTACTCATCCTGGTAAGCATACCGAAAATCTTTGTAGAAAAAGAGTGCAAAAGGGCTAGTGAACATCTCGGGGAAAGAATCGTCCGGGCACAACGGGTCGTAATATTTAACATCGTTCGCATACATCCCTGGCAATTCCCGAAATTTCTCATAAAGGCCGCTGTTCAGACGTTCAGCGAACGTTTGTAACTCATGGATTACTAAACATGCATCAGCCTCAAAATCGACGAACAATCTAGGTTCATAAGCTTTGCTACAGCACCACACGTAAAAATTTTGATCGCCACCTATTTCTAGAGCTAGCTGGTTCTCACGAGGGTGACTGGTATCCGTTATTGTTCTTCCCTGCTGGTCTTGAAGAAGAATGCGGAAACCTCTTTGCGATGGTCTCAAGGTTATTCGACCTTCATCTTTGTCCAGTCGCGCTGAATTGAGACTAGAGTCGCTGTAACACGAAGAAGGTGAAATCCTAAACCGCCCCTGTTCCAGTGCGAGGCGTAGATATTTTGCCTCGCCATACTTATACAGTGGACGTAGTGTGTCCCGTGCTAATTGAGGAACTTTGCCCCAAGGGGCATACTTCCCGTAGTTCTTCTTCTCTCGAATGTCATGGCGGAGTCTTAGGATCTGGGCGCCAGACAGAGAGTCACTCTCAACGAAAAATTCATTTTTTCCGATGCTGCGAAGATGTTCCAGAGCTTCCTCAGCTTTTCTATGCCAATAAGCCAACCTAGCGGATTCCAACAGCCTCGATGATCCATTTGAATCGTAACGAATACTGTTGTCTGCGATCGCAGCCAGACGTTCGCGAATTTCGGTGTCTGAAACACCGTGTAAATATGGATCCAAGTGATATTGTCGACGAAATACAATGCCCTGCTCACCTACTTCTTTCCCATACTCATCGAAAGCATCACGCCAGTAAGTAGACAGGAACTGGGCATGTTCGCTTTCATCGACTTCTTCCCAATTTTCGCCTTCGCAGTTACGGAATACTAGCCTCCTTTCCCCAGCAGCGCAGGAATGCACATCGGCAATGTGCAACAATATGCGTGCGTCCTTCACTTGCTCGCAAAGAAACACAGCACCATCAGTTGTTCGGCGATAGAAGAAACCAGCTTTAAACGTCAAATTACCTCCTGAGTTCAACTCGCTGTTGAGCGTTTCACGCGCGCATGCGCGTGAAACGCTCAACCACCCAAATGGAATATTTATTCCGGCTCTGTTTTCACTCGCTTAACCATTCCATCTGAAACGCTTTTCGCCAAGCTGCAGAACATAGGTTGGGCAAAGCAGAGCGTGCCCAACATGGCCGCCGGAGTCGTTGGGCACGCTGCGCTTTGCCCAACCTACAATCAACTGAAGGCAATGACGCTGTTTCATGGCAGCTTCCCCCGCCCCCTAACCCCCTCCCGCAAGGGGCGGGGGGACTTTTAGAACCTTGAAAATGTCCAAACTCCAGTTCCCCCCTTTACAAAAGGGGGGTTAGGGGGGATTTGGTTACGATAGCAATTTGACCGTCACTCTTTTCGCCGTCAGACATCAAAACCCCGGCATCCCGAACTCTTCCAGAAACACCCCGAAACTGAGCACGATCATCAGCAGATCATCCTCGTACGGGACATTCAACTGGAAACCGGGGGCGCTGTAGCGCTGCACCAGCCTCTCCACCGTGTCCGGATTGAAATACCCCTGCCGGGCGATGCTCTCCCTGGAAAGAATATCCCTCACCCAGGGGAGCTGCTGCCCCAGCAGATAGTGGCTTCCCGGCGCGACAAAACCGAATTTCTGGCGCTCCCGGATCGGGGCCGGGACATACCGTTCTCCCAGGCGCTTCAACAGGTATTTTTCGGTCAGTCCGTTCAGCTTCAAATCCGGCGGGATCTCCCGCACAAAGCGCATCAGGTTGATATCGAGAAACGGGTAACGGGCCTCGACCGAGTTGGCAAAGGCGGCCCGGTCGCCATGGTCGGAAATCAGGTGCGATGCCAGCCGCAGCTTGAGGTCGATGTAGGAGCGCCGGTGCACCGGATGCCGCCCCAGAAGCTTCGACTTATCGATAACCCCTTCACGCACCGAGTTGAAATCCTGAAACTGTTGCAGCACCCGATCCGAATAGAGCGCCTCGCGCACCCCCTGAAACTCGTAGAGGTTCTTCTCGTAGACAAAGGAATCATCGCCCCATAACTCTTCCCGCAGCTCCGCCTCCAGCATCGCCTCCGGATCGAACGCGTCGTCTCCCCCCTGCTCCAGACGCTGACGGTCGAACTTGTAGCCGTAGTACCCGGCAAACAGCTCGTCCGCCCCCTCCCCCACCAGCACCACCTTCATCCCGGCCTCCCGCACCGCACGGGAGAGGGCGATGGAGCAGGTATCGTAACTCTCCCGCAGCGGCGACTCGGCATGGCGGATCATCTTCCCGAAACCGTCGCTGATCTCGGGCCAGTCGAAGCGCATCTCGTGGTGGATGGAACCGACATGTTCGGCCATCATCCGCTGAAAACGGGTTTCATCGATCTCCTGCCGGGCAAAACCGATGGAGAACGAATGGCGTCGTTCATCGGGAACCAGGTGGTGCAGTATTGCGGCGATCATCGATGAATCGAGCCCGCCGGAGAGATAGTAGCCGACCGGCACATCCCCTAAAAGCCGCAGTTTGACCGCCTTTTGCAGCTCATCGTCGAGGCGCTCCAGGTAAAACGCTTCGTCCTTGTACTCGCAAGCGCCCTCTGCCGGATATTCCATATCCCAATACTGGCGGCCGGTGATGCCGGTCTCGTCCACCAGCATGAAATGCCCGGCCTCCAGGCTTTTGATCCCTTTGAACATGGTGCGGGGGGCAAGGCAACCGGGAAAGGCAAAGACCTGATCCAGACCGGTCAGATCCACTTCCCGCCTGACGGCAGGATGTTTCAGCAGACCCTTGATCTCGGAGGCGAACAGGAACAGTCCGTCGGCCTCGGTGTAAAAGAGCGGCGCGATCCCCACATGATCCCGCGCCAGGAGCAGACGCCGCCTGGCCGTATCGTACAGGGCAAAGGCGAACTGGCCGTTCAGACGGGGGATGAAATCACACCCCTCCTCTTCGTACAGGTGCAGCAACACCTCGACATCGCAGTTGGTCGAGAAACGATGACCCCGTTCTTCCAGTCCGGCGCGCAGTTCCCGGAAATTGAAGATCTCGCCGTTGCAGACAATCACGATGGAGCGGTCTTCGTTATAGAGCGGCTGATTGCCGCCGGCCAGGTCAACGATTGCCAGCCGCCTGAAACCGAGTCCCAGGTGCTGCTCCCGATGGAAACCCGAGTCGTCCGGCCCCCGGTGCGTCAGGGCATCGGCCATCGCCTGCAACTCTCGTTGATCGACCCGGCCCGCGCTCTTCCGGTCAAACATGCCTGCAATGCCGCACACGGCTAGAACTCCTCGCTCAAATCGGTGCTCGCCTGCATGAACAGGTCGGAGGCCGCTTCCACCGTTGGCGGGGAGAGCAGCAGGTCAAGTTCGGCCAGGGTAACGGACGGATCGGCAACCGCCGCTTCCAGCAGTTTCACCAGATCCGCGCCGAATTGCGCAACGGTTTCCGGCCGGTACAGATCGGCGCTGTACTCGATGTTCCCGCCGATGCCGCCGCCCTTGTTCCCGCCATCCGCCAGATCGAACATCAGGTCGAACTTGCTCATCAACGCCCCTTCGAGATAGGGGGAAACCCTGGCTCCGGCAAGCAGCAGCCCGGCCGGTTCGTTGTTTTGCAGGACGAACAGCACGTCGAACAGGGGATTGCGCCCCTGATCCTGCGGCAGAGCCAGCTCTTCCACGATCAGGTCAAAGGGGTACTCCTGGTGCGCAAAAGAGTTCTCAACCATCTTTTTGACCCGGCCGAGGAGCATGCCGAAATTTTCTTCCGAACGGATTTTTGTCCGGAGCGCCAGGGTATTCAGGTAAAAGCCGATCTGCGGCTCCAGATCGGGATGTTCCCGCCCCGCGACCGGCGCCCCGACCACGATGTCGTCCTGACCGCTGCGTGCATGGAGCAGCACCGTGATGCCGGCAAGAAGCGTCATGAAGAGGGTCGCGCCATACTGCGCCGCCAGACGATTGACCCCGAGCGTCAGCTCCCTGCCGAACTCCAGCGCCACGCTTGCGCCCTGGCCGGTTACGACGTCCGGGCGGGGGAAATCCGTGGGAAGTTCCAGCGGGGCAATTCCGCCTGACAGGGTTTCACGCCAGTACGTTCTGGCTTCCTTCCCCACCTCCCCGGCAATCAGGCGATTGTGCCAGGCGGCATAGTCCCGGTAGCGGATCGGCAAGGGTGGGAGGGCATCCGGCGATTCACCGGCGTAAAGGCGGGTCAGTTCGCGCATCAGTATGCCGATCGACCAGCCGTCTCCGATGATGTGATGCATGGTGACCACCAGTATATTCCGCTCGGCACCATCCTCTCCTGCAGGCAGCCTGATCAGCAGGATGCGCAGCAGCGGCGCTTCCGAAAGGATGAATGGGGTTTTCCCTTCAGTAACGGCCAACCCCTTCGCATGCTCTTCGGCCTGCGGATCCATCCGAAGGTCCGCTTCGGCAATGCGCACCGCGACATCTGCTGCAATGACCTGGCTTGGCACCCCCTCCCGCTGGACAAAGGAGGTCCTGAACGCTTCATGACGCGCCACGGTCTGCTCAAAACTCTTGTGCAGGGCGTCAATATCGAGCGGGCCGTCAATCAGCCACGAGCCGGACATGTTGTACGAGGCCGCCCCCTTGCCGGTCTGATCCAGCAGCCACAAGCGTTTCTGGGCGTGGGAGAGTTGATGGCCGGATGCATCGGCAACTCGGGGGATCGCTTCAGCCACGGCCCGGCTGGTCTGTTCGGCAAGGGCCGCAAGCCCGGCCACCGTGGGATGCGCAAACAGATCCTTCAACCTGATGCCGATCCCCAGCTCTTTCTGTATCCTGGCAACGGCGCGAACGGCCTTGAGGCTGTGTCCGCCGATGCTGAAAAAGGAATCGTGGATGCCGACAACCGGCAGGTCGAGGACCTCCTGCCAGATCGCCGCTATCTGCCTCTCACGTTCCGTTCGTGGCATGTCTGCCCCGGAGGCCGCTGGTGCGAGGCCGGCCGTCACGGTTGACAAAAGCGCGTTCCGGTCAACCTTGCCGTTTGGCGTCAGCGGGATTCGTTCCAGCGAGTGGAATGTCGAAGGGATCATGTGGGCAGGCAGGTGGGCGGCCAGGTACGCCTGCAAGTCGCTTGCCGTGGGTCGGCTGGCGGCGGGGCGCGCGGGTGCGGGGTCCGGGGCGGGCACGGGGCGCTTCCGGCTGCCGGGCACCGGCGTCTCGATAGCACCAACCGGCAGCGCCGGGTTTTTCTCAACCTCTTGCAGTATCGCGCGGAAACTCTCTTCCCACCGGACCACGCTCTCCCTGCGGAAGAGCGCGGTGGGGAACTCGAAGATCACCCGCAGGGTGCCCTGCTCTTCAATCACCTCAAGGGAGAGGTCGAACATGGAGACCGACCGGGGAAGATCGTAATGGCCGGCAGTGAGATTCTCGATCTTCATGCCCCGCTCATCGGCGTTTTCAAAGGAAAAACAGGCATCGAAGAGTGGATTGCGGCCGGTATCGACCGGAAGATTCAGCCGCTCCACAATGCGCTCGAACGGATACTGCTGATGCTCAAAGGCGGTGAAGGTCTCGCGGGTCAGCGTCCTGGCAAAGGTGTCGAATCCGGCCGTGGTATCCATGGCGATCCGCAGGGGGAGCGTATTGGCGAACATGCCTATGGTGTTCAGCGTGGCAGCATCCCGGGAACTGACCGCTACGCCGACCACCATCTCGTCCTGGCTGGTGAGGCGCTGCAGCAGGGCCGCAAACCCCGCCAGCAGGAACATGAACAGCGTGGTGCCGCTTTTTGCCGCTGCCTGTTTCAAGGCCGAGGTCAGCTCCCGGTCATATGCGGCTCGGACATTATCGCCCGCGAACTGATACCAGTCCGGGCGGCTGAAATCGTTCGGAAGCTGCAAAACCGGGAGCTGTCCGGCAAGCCGGTCCAGCCAGAACTGCTCGTCCACCCCGGCTGCGCTGCTTTCCAGATAGGTCTGCTGCATCCGGACATAATCGCGGTATTGCGGAGCGGGCCATGAGAGCTGCTCACCGGAATAGAGGCGCATGAACTCGCTGATCAGGATATTCAGGGAAAATCCGTCCAGGGCGATATGGTGGCTGTCCAGCACGATGATATGGCGATCCGGACCGGTTTTGACGGTCAGTATCCGCAGAAGCGGCGGACGGGTCAGGTCAAAGGGAGAAATGAACCGGGCAATGGCCTCCCGGACTTCTTCGGCGGGGAGTTCAAGCCGGGTTATCGCAAGTGGCGCGTCGTTCAGCACCGTCTGCATCAGTTCGCCATCCAGCATGTCGAAACCGGTCCGGAGCGATTCATGCCGCTCCACCAGCCGGGTGAAAGCCGCCTTCAGCTTGTCCAGATCGAGCGGACCTTCCACGAGGGTAGCGCCGCTCAGGTGGTACGGCCCTTCCCCCTCCTCGTACTGGCACAGGATATAGATCCGTCGCTGGGCCGAGGACATCGGGACGACCTCCCCCTCCCCGACCCTCCCCCGCTGGGGGAGGGAGCTGACTTCCCCACCTGCCGCCAGGACGGGTCTTACTCCTCCCCCCAGCGGGGGGAGGTCGGGAGGGGGGAGTAACAGCTGTTCCGGCGGCACTCCTTCAAAGGGGAACCCCCCTTCGCGGAGTTCGCGGATGCTCTCCTGCACGGCGGCAATGATCAGGTCAACATCCTCATCGGTATGGGCGGTGGAGAAGAAGCAGATCCGTCGCTCCCAGGTGTAGATCCCCCGGCTCATGAGCAGATAGAAGAACAGGTCCATCTCCAGCGGCTGCAGCAGCAGGGCGTATTGGCCGTAGGACTCGAAGCGGAACAGCGAGCCGAAATGCTGCACCAGCATCGGCACCCGTTCCCGGACAAAAAAGGAGTTAAGCTCCTGCGCCAGGCGGCCGGTCCTCAAGTTGACCCGCTCTTGCAGGGCCGGTCCCTCCTGTTCCATGTGGCGCAGTGCGGCCAGCGAGGAAGCAATGGCCAGCGGATGCCTGCAGAAGGTGCCGCCGAAAAACGTCACCTCCGTCTCGGGGCGCGAATCATCGCCGAACTGCCAGAATCCGCCATCCACCGCATCCATGAAGCGGGCGCTCCCGGCAACCATGCTGATCGGCATCCCGCCGCCAACCGCCTTGCCGTAGGTGGCGAGGTCGGCTTTTATGCCGAAAACGGCCTGGGCTCCGCCTTGATGGGCACGGAAACCGGTGATCATCTCGTCGAAGATCAGGGCGGCGCCGCTTTGGTCGGCGATGGCACGGAGCTCCTTCAAAAACTCCACCGGCTGAAATCCGGGTCTGCGGCTCTGCACCGGCTCCACCAGGATGGCGGCCAGCTCTCCGGCCTGGGCGCGGATCGCGGCAAGGGCTTCGTCGGTGCCATAGGGGAGAACCGTGACGGAACTGACCGCGCCGAAGGTGACCCCCGGAGTGGTGGGAAAGACCCGGCCGCCGTCATCGGCAAAGGCCAGTACACCGTCGGTAGTGCCGTGATATGAACCGGCAAACAGGACGATACGGTCCCGGCCGGTCACCGTGCGGGCGATGCGGAGCGCCATCATCACCGCGTCGGATCCGGTATTGCAGAAGGTCACCCGCTCCATACCGGTCAGGCGGCAGAACAGTTCGGCGGTTTCTCCCGCTTCGGGAATCTGGGTGGCCAGCTCCATGCCACGGCCGAGCCGTTCCAGGATCGCCTCGTTGACAAAGGAGGGGGCATGGCCGAAGAAGGAGACGCCGAAGCCCATGGCAAGGTCAAGATAGTCGTTGCCGTCAATATCGGTGAACCGGGCGCCGGAGGAAGACGCGGACGCGATCGGGTACACCAGCTCCTTGAGACACCCCCGGAAGGCAAGGGAGTTAATCCAGTCCGACTGGTAGCCGCGATGGCGCTGGGCAAGTTGTTTCGACCCGTGGGTGCGGGCGGCGTGGCTGGCAACCAGGGCGGTGACGAATGCCCGTTGCTGCCCGCTCAGGCGGCCGCTCTCATCATCAAGGATGGTCGAGCGCAAGTTGATCTTGCGGCGCTCCGCCGGCGGCAGGCCGCCTCCCTGGCGCAGAGCATCCAGCTGCTGCTCCATCATGCCCCGGATCTGTTCGAGCTGGGTTGTAAAGAACTGTTCCACGGTCGCGTCACCGGTTCCGGATAAGACCGGAAGGGTGGCTGGCGGTGTCGCCCGAACAGCCGGCAAAGGAGAGGCAGCGACCCGACTGGCCACAAATGCGGCCAGCCGGCTCAGGGTATTGGCATCATCCATCAGGTTGGACAATTCCAGGGACACGCCGTAGTCACGGTTCATCGTGTCCCTGAGCTGGATCAGCATCAGGGAATCCAGCCCCAGTTCGAACAGGTTGACATCCGGATCAAGTTCCGCCGCTTCAAGGCCGGAGACGGCAGTCACCATCCGCACGATGGCGGAGAGGATGGACGAGGCATCGACGGCAGCTTTTTCCTCTCCTTCTACGGGATGGCCAGGCAGGGAGTGGGCTTTCCCTCTCCCTTCATACAGCGCCATCGGGTCGATCCAGTACGGCTTGCGCTGAAAAGTGCGGGGGGTACGGGAAGAGAGCGGGAACACGACCCCGTCGTTCCGGCGGTATTCCTGGACGATCAGATGGGCGTTGGTGCCGCTGAAACCGAACGAGCTGACCCCCACGGCCCTGGGACGTCCCGTATCCGGAAAGGGGCGCAGTTCCCGCATGACCCGGACCGGGATGCTGTCCCACGGAATATGGCTGTTGAGCTGCTCGGCATGGAGGCTGGGGAGCAGCATGTTCCGGTTCACCATCATGATCGCCTTGATCGCCCCGGCAACCCCGGCAGCAACCTCCAGGTGTCCGATGTTGGTCTTGACCGAGCCGACCGGCAGCTCACTCTTTGCGCCGAACACGGCGGCCAGTGAACGGGCCTCGATCGGATCGCCCAACGGGGTGCCGGTGCCGTGGCTTTCGATGGCATCGATCTCATCCGGTATCATACCGGCCCGGGACAGGGCGTTCCGGATCACCTCCTGCTGGGAAAGGGCGTTGGGAGCGGTCAAGCCGTTGCTCTGGCCGTCATGGCTCATGGCGCCGCCCCGAAGAACCGCGATGACCGGATCACCTGATTGTTCCGCATCCTCAAGCCGCTTCAGGTACAGGATTCCGCACCCTTCTCCCCGGACAAAACCGTTGGCATGCTCGCCAAAAGCGCGGCAGACGCCGTCGGACGAAAGGGCGTTCATCCGGGAAAGCGCGACAAACATGCCGGGGGTCAGCATCAGGCTCACCCCGCCAGCAAGCGCGGCATCGCAGTCGCGGCTCAACAGGCTCTTCATTGCCAGCAAAACGGCTACCAGCGAAGAGGAGCAGGCGGTATCCAGGGCGATGTTGGGGCCGTGCAGGTCAAGGAGGTAGGATATCCGCCCCGAGGCGATGCTGGGGCCGACTCCGGTAATGCTGTAGGGGTTTATACCGGTGGTATCGCCGGAAACGAGCCCCCCCTGGGCATAGTCGGAGCCGCAGATCCCGACGAATACGCCGGTTCTGCTCCCGCGCACGGTTTTCGGATCAGCGCCGGAGCGTTCAATCGACTCCCAGGCGGTTTCCAGGAGCAGCCGCTGCTGCGGATCAAGGGAGGCGGCCTCGGGCGGGGATATGCCGAAGAAGGATGCGTCGAACTGTTTCAGTTCATCCAGCGTGAGAAACGCGCCCCGTTTGGTATAGCTTTTCCCGGGCGAGGAGGGATCGGGATCGTACCAGTCGGCACCATTCCAGCGGTCAGCCGGGATCTCGCTGACGGTATCGACGCCCTCTTCGAGAAGCTTCCAGAACGCCCCGGGAGAATCGGCGCCCCCGGGAAAACGGCAGCCGATGCCGACAACGGCAATCGTCCCCGCCCCCTTCAGCTCGTTCACCTGGGCCATCAGTTCCTTTATCCTGACACTGGCCTTTGCCAGGGTATCCCGATATTTCTGTTCCTGTTCGCTGTTCATATTCGATATTCCTTGAATTTTCACTGAAAGGGTGGAACTCGTACGTCGTAGCTCGTAGGTTGGGCAAAGCGCAGCGTGCCCAACAATTGCGACATTTATGTTGGGCACGGCATGAAAATGCTTTTGCCCAACCTACGAAAATCATGCGTTACATATCCGAACCATCCGCATATTCACCGCCGGTTGCATACTCGGGCCGCATGCGATGCGCCCCTACACATACCCTTTCACAACCTGCTTGCCCTCTGCGTATTTTTCCTTGAAGTAATCCCTGATGTACGTGTTGTCCTTGCTGAGGAAGGTTCCGCCCGATTCGTAATGTTTCTGGAAGATCTTGCCCACCGCGTAAACCGCCGCGCCTCCGGTCAGGGAGAGGAGCCCGACATAGACCGCATGCCCCACCAGCGGCACCCCCTTCAGGGCGGCATGCATCCGCGTGGAAAAATAGACCGGACCGATGCTGCCGATGAGCGAGATCAGGACCTTGTAGGCAACCAGCTTGTTGGGAACCGGAAAATTGTACACAGCCGCCAGATCCCTGATCATCTTGACCTCGATGCCGGTAATGCCGACCACGTCCACCAGGGCCGAAGGGATCAGGCCGATCCCCATGGCGGCAATCACATGGTTTTTTATGCAGTTTTCCGCCTGCAGCTTCACTGTTTCGGAGATATGTTCTCCCTGCGCCGGAGTAATGACTACAGGTACCGTGTTATCCATTCGCTCCCCCCTACACACCAAGCAGTTGTTCTATCTCATTCACCAGGTCATCGGCGGTCATGACCGCCTCGTCGCTGACCACCGGCACGACCGTTGCCGGTTCGACCGTTTCCTGCCAACTCAGCACATCATCCAGCAGGAATCGCCCGATCTTTTCCGGGGTCGGATAATCGAACAGCAGCGACACCGGCAGTTCCACACTGAAGGTTTTTGCAATCAGGTTGCGCAGATCAACCGCCATCAGCGAATCAAAACCCTGTTCCTGCAAGGGGCGGTCGCTTTCGATGCGATCGGGATCGCTCTCCCCGATGACCAACGCGGCAAGTTCCTGC
>JBAYTT010000105.1:0-13739 GCA_041675485.1 Pelobacteraceae bacterium
ATTATGCTTAATCCGTGTTTAGTGCCATATGTCAGCCGACTTACGTTTGGAACGTTGCGGATACACTCACGGATCGGGAACGATAATCCGCCATTAACAGGACGTGACCGAAGTTTTCTGCGAATGTTTGTTTCCCCGGTCCGGAGGTGTGAACTATCCGACGAGGAATCGAAACGTGTCGCTGTTTACAAGCGCTGTCTTTTTCTGATAGAGTGTGAGTGACTTTTATTTTCGTCATCGCTGAAAAGGAGCTACGAGTGCCGAAATCTATTACGCGTATCAAATCAACTGTTTTAATGGTTATAGCGACATGCAGTTTCACGGTGTCGGCTCAGCAGGCATTCGCTTTCGTTCCGGAGGATCTTGAGCGTCTGAAAGCGACAAAAAATTGCCCTGGGTGCGACCTTAGGGGGGCTGACCTGCATGGCGCCACTCTTGAGGGGGTGGGGTTGGAAGGGGCCAATCTGATGGAGGCCAACCTGGAGGGAGCTAATCTTCAGGATGCTGTTCTTGATGATGCCAGTTTGGAAAAGGCCAACCTTAAAAAGGCGATTCTGCATGGAGCTTCCCTTGATCATGCTACGATTGACGGGGCTGATATGACCGGGGCAAATCTTGAAGATAGTACCTGGCTGGATGGAAAGGTCTGCAAGAAAGGTTCTATCGGGGTTTGCAAGTAGTTGCATGAACCGGTGGTTCGTTGAATTTATGGAACGGGGCGATCGAAAGGTCTGCCCTGTTTTTTTATTTGGTGCCCAACCCCGCCAGATTGAAATTCACCGTATATGATTGATTCCCGGGGCGCTGGCGAACCGCAAGGTTTACGCTCCAGCATTTATGGCGATATTCGGCGGCGTACACCGATTCGAGAAAATCACTCCGATCAAATGAGTAGCGTGCGGTATATGAAAGATTCAGGGGTTTGATCAGTTTGGTTGAGATCCGCCCTTCAAAATACTCAACTTCGTTGCGGGCCATCTGATATCCGGCACCAATTGAATTTCCCTGCCGGTCGTCAGCGTCGACTCCAACCACGGCGGTTGACAGGTTGTTTTCATAGAGGTTATAGCGAGCGTCAAATGTGACTCGCAATAGTTTGGTCAGCCATGTCTCCGATTCCAGGATCAGATCACTCCAGGGGCGCCTGCTCTCTACCAGTGTCAAAAGATCACGCCGTCCCCCCTCTATTGCATAGTCCGCGCTCAGTTTTATTCGTGAAATATCCCGATATTCAGTTGTCTCACCTGATATGAATTTGCCGTTCATCAGGCTGGTAACTGATAACGAAATCATATTCCGGTGGATCATGCGATCGGTGTAATCATAGAATGGAAACCGTTGTTGATCACGTTCGGGTACAAAGTTGTAGCTTATTTCAGGGATGATTTCATGTTTTATTTTCTTGAGAAGTTGGAGATTAGCGTCATAGATGCGGGTCAGCGATGTTGACATGCGGATGCCTGCCTCCGGAAGGAGATCGCCGCCACTGGCGTGAACTCCGCTACCATTGTCCCGCCTGTCGCTTGAATATCCCCTGATGTGTGTCCCGGCAAATACTGACGTCTGAAGAGAGCTGTTTCTGAACGGGAGCAGGGTTATCCGTGGAAAGAGGTACAAGCGTTGACCGCTGGGAGCTGTTTCGCGATAGAGATTGTCCGCAGAACCGTCAAGATCGAAATAGAGCGGCAGAGAGGCGATGGAGTGACGAACTCCGGCCATTCCCAGAGACGGCAGAGTCTGAACCGTTGCCTGGTTATTAGTGGCATAAAGATCTTCGTTGTACCTCAGGTAGGAAGTCACGGCATAGTTCTGCCATGCTTTCAAAACATTGATTGTTGTATCGCTCGATTGACGATTGTATTCGCCGCTCTTTTCACCGAAATCAGTGAAAAAAGTACGGTCGCTGATCGAGTTGACCGACATGCGCAGGTTTGCATCACGTGAAAAAATCTCTTTGTGATCCTGGGCAAGCTGGAAGCGCCAGTGATTTTTCAGCTGATCGTAGATTGAATAGACGCTGACATGGCCTTCACTTCCGCGGGTTCTGATGTAGCGATAATCAATTCCGGTTCCGATGCCGCGGCGCGACATTATGTCCAGGTCCAGCTGGAGATCCTGACTTGGAGATATCACCCAGTAGGCCGGAATGTCGATCTGGACTCCTCTCTTTGCCGAGTAGTCGAATTGGGGGAACAGAAGTCCTGATCTTTTTTCGAGTACGACCGGGAATGCTATCCACGGAATATAAAGTACCGGAATATTCTTCACATAGAAAATTACGCTACGCCCGGTTGCATACCCGAGCATGTTCACCTTGAGCTTTTCAGCACTGAAATTCCAGCTTGGATCAGGCATGTCACAGGTGGTCAATTCCGTGGATGTTGCGCTGAATTCGTTTTCATTTATTCGAATGAGCTTTTCTGCCGCGATCTTCATGCCCGTTTCGGGAACCGTGAGCTGGGTCGTATCCATTTCGGCCCGGCCCGTATCCATATTCATAACAAGGGTTTCACCCTTAAGGACAGCAGAGCCTTTTTTGAGAACAATCGAACCGGATGCGTGCAGCATATGAGTCACTGCTCCATAGCGGACCTGATCGGCAACAAGATTCATCCCTTTCCACTGCACGACCACATTGCCTTCAGCGGTATAGAGTCCGTCCGACAGATTCTGGTTCATGTGGTCGGCGTTGATATGGATGTTTTCATCGGAAGGGGACGGCCCATTTGCGCTTGCTGATGGAACCCAACTGAAGGTGATACAGAATAAGAGTAGATAGTAGATGCGCATCATTAAAGCAATCAGCCTCTGATTCCGGTGTAATGTATCTGTTCAAGCCACGCTTTGGCCTCGCCTACGACAAATAGTGAACCGCACACCACAATTAGATCGTCCGTGGCTGCTTCACTGCGGGCTGTTTGGATCCCTGCCACTACAGAGCCGCAGGGCCGGGATGCAACCCCCTGCATGAGAAAAAAGTGCGAGAGTTCCTCATCTTTCAAGGCCCGGTCAACCGAGGGAGTCACGGTATAAATTCCATCGACAAGCGGCATCAGAGGGGCATAGATACGGTCGATATCCTTGTCATCGCACACTCCTGTTACCAGAAGCAACCGTGAGTAGGAATACTTCTGAAGCGCTTCCGCCAGAGCTGTTGCGCCTGCAGGGTTATGAGCTCCATCCAGCAGCAGTGGCGGGGTGCCCGGCACAAGTTCCATTCGACCCGGCCAATACGCCGTGGCAATACCCTCTTTGAACGCTGAAGGGGCGACAGTCATTCCGCCGGCTTCAAGAACCTCTGCTGCCGCAAGCGCAACAGCAGCATTCTGTGATTGGTAAAGACCCGCTATACCAGGTGTGAGCTGCATTAAGGCGTTATGTATGCCATGGTAGTCAAGGGTGCCTTGTGCGTTCCAGTCGGCAGAAAAGTCTTTGCCAAGCATTCTAAGGGTGCAACGCTTGGCACGGCTCTGCTCTTCAATCACTACGCGCACTTCATCGGGCTGTTCAGCGCTGATAACGAAGGAGCCTGGTTTTATTATTCCGGATTTTTCCCGGGCAATATCCTTCAGGGTTGCGCCGAGATACTCGGTATGGTCGAGAGCAATCGGGGTAAGTATGGTCATTTCGCCATCAAAGGCGGCTGTCGCATCCGAACGGCCACCCATGCCTGCTTCCATGACGGCCAATTGCACCTGCTCTTCGCTGAAAATATACGCCGCAAGAGCAGTCGTTATCTCAAAAAAGGTCGCTTCTTTCGGGGCGGCCTCCAGTACGGTTTCCAGTCTGCCCGCCAGCTTTTCGGCACTATACTCCTTACCATTTATTCTAAAACGTTCCGTGAAGCGGACCAGATGAGGTGAGCTGAACTGGGCTACGGTAAAGCCAGCTTGGAGAAGGATAGAGGAAAGAAAGGTTGACGTTGAACCTTTTCCGTTTGTGCCGACAACATGAATGGTACGAAAGCTTTTTTCAGGATTGCCCAGACGCGCGAGCAGCTTGCCAACCCTTTCGACGCCTGGTTTAATACCAAAACGCCGACGGGCGTAAAGCCTTTCCAGCGCATCTGTCAGAGGCATGTCAGGCTGTGGGGCGATGCAGCATTTTCAGTATGGAAGCCAGCCTAGCGCGCATTTCTGTACGAGGGATGATCGCATCGATCATGCCGTGATCAAGAAGATATTCAGCCCGCTGGAAACCTTCAGGAAGTTTCTGGCGGATAGTCTGTTCGATAACGCGTGGTCCGGCAAAACCGATCAGTGCCTTTGGTTCGGCAATATTGACATCTCCCAACATGGCGAAGCTTGCGGTAACGCCTCCGGTAGTAGGATCGGTGAGCAGCGATACAAACGGGATTCCGGCACCTTTAAGTTTTGCCAGGGCGGCTGAAGTCTTGGCCATCTGCATCAGGGAGAGGATGCTCTCCTGCATGCGGGCCCCACCGGATGCGGAGATGATAATTACCGGTTGCCGCTTGTGCAGACCGCGTTCAATGGAGCGAGTGATTTTTTCACCGACCACGCTCCCCATACTTCCCCCCATAAAGGAAAAATCAAAACAGGAAACCTGGACCGGCAGTTCTTCGATAGCTCCTTCAACGCAGATTACTGCATCTTTTGACCCACCTTTGGCCAATGCAGCATCGATGCGGTCCTGATAGCTTTTGGCGTCTTTGAATTCAAGAAAATCAACTGATGTCACATCGGCATCAAATTCCTGCCAGACGCCGCCATCAAGCAGGGCTTCGAGGCGCTTGCGGGCAGAAATACGGTAATGGTGGCCACACTTCGGGCATACCTGGAGATTTGCTTCGACATCCTTGCCCAGGAGCGTTTCGGAACAGCCCGGGCATTTGACCCACATGCCATCTGGAAAGGTGACTTTCTTGCCGCCCGATTTTTCTATGCCGACTCTTTCTTTGGTAAACCAGCTCATATGGTAGCCTCGCATCTTTCATAATGCTAAAATAGTTAAGTGTAAGTAAATTATTAGGTAGCAGAATCGGAAGGTGCTGTCAAGTTCGGTCAGAGTGCCTGCTTCAAACCAGTTATATACTGACGAAGGTGTTGCTTCAGTGCTTCACCCCGGTACTGCTCAAACAGTTTGACAATAGCACTGCCAACGACAACTCCGTCGGCCAGTTGAGCTACTTCGGCCGCCTGTTCCGGAGTCGATATCCCGAATCCGGCCATGACCGGAAGGGAAATGGTTTGTTTTACCCGGGCCAGTTCCTGTGCCAGTGTACCGGAAACAGAGGTTCTGGCACCCGTTACTCCGGTTACGGTGACATAATAAACAAAGCCGCTGCCAAGCTGATTTACCGCAGATATTCGAGCGGCATCAGAAGTCGGCGTTAGCAGAAAGATCACATCCAGTCCATGGAGGCGGGCCGGCACAGTCAGATCCCTGGATTCTTCCGGCGGCATGTCAACAATGAGAACTCCGTCGACTCCGGCTTTTGCGGCGTCCCGGCAGAAACCGTCGTAACCGTATGCATGAACCGGATTAAGATAGCCCATCAGGATAATCGGAATATCGGAGCGGGTGCGGACCCTTTTTACGGCATTCAGAATCCCATGAAGAGTCGTCCCGGAGGCCAGTGCCCTCTCTGAGGAGAGTTGTATCGTCGGTCCGTCCGCCATCGGGTCTGAAAAGGGAACTCCGAGTTCAATAATGTCAGCCCCGGCTCCCTCAAGAAGATGGATCATCTCTTCAGTGGCAGCAAGGTCCGGGTCTCCGGCTGTTATAAATGTCACCAAAGCTTTGGAATGCATTTTTTGAAGCGAACTGAAGCGTGCGGCGAGTCTGCTCATGTCGTTATAATTTTAGCCGGTCAGATCTTGAATCCGGCCATCTCCTTCTCAAGCAGATCAATCTGGTGTGTCAGATCGGTAACGGCGGAATTCATCACCTTTGTTGCATGGCTGTTGGCAATGGTTGCCGCTTCTATATTGTTGACCGACTTTGAAATCAGGGCGCTGCTGTCAATTTGAGAACGACACGCTTCGCCAATCTGGGCGACCATGGAAGTCGCTTCTTCCGTTGACCGGGCGATCAGATTGCTGGCACGACTCTGTTCGCGGGTTGACGTGCGTACGTGGACGGTAAGATCCTTCATTCGCTCAACTGCCGCTGAGATCATATCGGTTCCGCGGGAGTGCTCACGCGCAGAATTAGCGATACTTCCAACCATGTCTTCAACACTTTCCATTGCTTCGCGAATACTCTGGCTGCCACGTGCCTGTTCAACTGTTGCCTTGGCAATTTCACTCACCTGAATTCCCGCCCGCTGAACTCCCGAAACAATTTTTTCAAGCGCGGTACCCGATCTCTGCGAAAGCTTTTCGCCGGCAGCAATACTTTCCTCGGCCTGGGTGATCGCGTCTACCGCGCGCCGGGTTTCTTCCTGAACACCCTTGATTACCGCTGCAATTTCCCTCGTGGAACTGCTGGTACGCTCGGCCAGTTCCCGAATTTCGTCGGCAACAACCGCAAAACCCTTGCCATGCTCACCCGCCTGGGCAGCTATGATCGCGGCATTGAGTGCCAGAAGATTGGTCTGGTCGGCAACTTCATCAATTACGGAAAGAATGGTTCCGATATCGTTTACCCGCAACGAGAGCGTTTCAACAACCTCAGAGGTTATCTGTGATGAGGCCCTGATCGCTTGCATGCCGGCAATTGCTTCAAGAACGGCATTTTTACCCATTTCCGCGTCACTTCTGACGGTTTCAGAAATAGCGGCCGAATCCATGGCATTTTTTTCTACCTGCTTGATGGTTGCGTCCATCTCGGCGATTGATGAAGCAGTAGTTGTCGATGCGTCAAACAGATTGACGATGCTCGTGCCAATCTCTTTGATTGAAGAAGCCATTTCCGTTATTGAGGAGCTGACCTCTTCAACTGATTCTTCCAGCTTTTCGGCACTCATTGCAATTTCTTCGATGGTTGCGGCCATCTGCAGCGACGATGCCGATGTCTCGGTTGCAGACGCCGAAAGTTTGTCAATCCCCTCATAGACGTCATGCACGGATTCGTTGATCTGGGTGACAGCGCGAGAGGTTTCCCGCACGGATTTTTCCTGCATTTGCGCGGAATTAACGACCTGATGTGCTGCATTTTCGAGATTGTTGTCGATGGAAGTGAGTACTTCAGAGGCAGAGCTGATTCGAGAAACCATGCTATGGAGATTTTCGGCCATGATGTTCATGGCATGGGCCAGATCTGCAGCCTCTCCGCCCCCACGTACTTCCAAACGGGCATCAAGTCTGCCACCGGCCATAGACTTGGCAAAATCAACACAACTTTTGAGCGGTCTGGTAATCGATGCTGTAATGAAATATGAAAACAGGGCGATCAGACCGAATATTACAAGAGTAACCACACCTGAAATCATTATTTTAACTTTGATGCTTGCCGCAACCTGTTGCTCCGTCGTGCTGACATCCTGCCTGATTCGGTCTACCATCTTCGCAACAGCCTTGCTGAAGGTGTTGAACCGCTGAGCCTGGATGCCGGTCATAAGATAGCTGGCCTTAAGCACATCACCTTTGACAGCGGCCGGCAGCACCTCATCCAATAACGTTTTTTCGTATTCCTTCCAAATTGCATTTGCCTTGTTTATGGCATCGTGCTTTCCCGGTGATTCAACCGACTCAAGGACGATGCCGAAATTGAGTTCAATATCATTCGAGAGGTTTTTGATGGATGTTATGTTTTTTTCGGCAGTCACTGGGTCGGCTTCAAGCATGAAGTTCTGCATTTCGCTGTTGATCTGAAAAAGGTCTGATTTCAGCAGGGCAATGCTTTCAAGAGCATCCTTGTCTTTTTGAATATACCGGTAGGCAGAACCGCCGATTCTGACTTCATTCATCATAAACAGACTGATCGCGCCAGCCAGCAGAATACCGGTAAATGCCACCGCAGAAAGAAGTACCATCTTGGTGCGAAGCGTGAGGCCGGTCGAACTAGCGGAAGACGTTCCTCTCTCCACAAAACACTCCTCTTCGGATAAGATGACAGGAATAAAAAAGCCGCGCGAACTATAGCAGAGCGGCTACTTTCATATCAAGAAAAAACGCCCTGTCAACGGATACTGGATGCTGTCTCAGCCAATGCCAGTTTATCGTTCTGAAGGGAAAGTTCCGACATCATCTCAAGCCTGATTGTTCGGATTTTTTTCATGTACGCATTTGCCTGAGGCCCCTGGCCACAATAATACTTTTTGGCACGTTCAAGGTTTCCCTGGGCCATGTCAAGCTTGGAATAAAGTTCACAGACCGCAGCCTCGGCACATTTACCATCATCAAGCATGTCATTGGGTGAATATCCGTGGCTTCTGGCACGAACCGGCATCAACTGCCAGACTCCACGAGCCCCTTTTGACGATACTGCTCGCGATGAGAGGCTGTGGCCGCCGGTTTCAGCAAGGGCAATCTCGGCCAGATCAAACGGCATGAAAACGGTGCCGATTGTCTTGTCAAAACAAATTGCTGCCAACTGATGAGCTCGTTCAGGTGACGTTCTACGGGAAAATGCAGACTCGATAACCGCCTGCTGCTTTTTTCGCTGGATAAGGGAGATGTTGCTGCTGCCAAGAATGGACGGTTCGGTGGCCAGCGACGCGGATGATTGGATCTCTGCCAGATTGAACGGAGCATTTTCGCACCCCGACAGGAATAGCAGACATGTCAGATAGAAGAGTTTTTTTCGCATAATAATAGAGTAGGGAAGTTGT
Organism: Pelobacteraceae bacterium; assembly: GCA_041675485.1. GTDB lineage: Bacteria > Desulfobacterota > Desulfuromonadia > Geobacterales > Pseudopelobacteraceae > JACRCG01. Next base: position 8,738 of record JBAYTT010000105.1, read on the forward strand.
ATCGGCTTTGCCGGAGCGGCGTCGTTGCCCACAAAGTGCGAGGGCGTATCTCCGGCGGGATGCTCCTTTCTGATTTATTTTGTCCCTGAAACGCCAAAATCCCGATTATCGGGACTTTGGAAATTCAGTACAATGTGGTCGGACAGTATATGAACAACCGGCGCGTGTCAACTTAATTTAGATTTAATGCAATGATTGTAGGTGGTTACGGTGGTGTCACTCCTCTGCGGCCAGCTCTTTGAGGGTTACGCCGGCCAGCGCTCCACGAACCTCTTCTTGAACCCTCATCCATACTGGATGAACGTTGCAGGTGCCGGAACGCTCGCAATCCGCAGGAGTGCCGACGCAGCGGTTCGGAATTATCGGCCCTTCCACCGCTTCAACGACTTCCAGCAGAGTAATCTTTTCAGGGGGGCGTCCCAGCATAAAACCGCCACCGGTGCCACGAAACGACTTTACCAGACCCATTTTGCTGAACTGCTGAAATATTTTGGCAAGAAACGTAGGGGGGACATCAACAGCTGCCGCGATATCACTCAGCAGGCAGACTTTATCAATCGGTCTTCCCGCCAGATACACGATGCCCCGGATTGCATATTCACCTTTACGTGTCAGTTCCATCATACAAAACCCCTAAAAAGACATTTTCTATCTTTTTAGGGGTTTCTCTAAAGCTTGTCAATAGTATTTATTGTGTTGTTTAGATGGTCTGACCTGGCAGCGCTTCTTCGGGCGCAGCCTTCTTCTTGCCGAAAAGTAGCGCGACCCAGATACTGATCTCGTACATAAGATAGAGCGGGATCATGATGACAAACATGGTTATCAGATCGGCATGAAAGGCAGCAATGATAGAGCTGGCAAGCAGGGCATATTTCCGTTTTGGTGCCAGGAACTGGTAGCTTACGATGCCGAAGCGTGCCAGGATAAGGGTCAATACCGGCAGTTCGAAGATCAGGCCGAACAGGAGCACAAGCCGCAGGCAAAAGTTGACGTACGCGCTGATATTGAACCAGCTTTGCAGCCCTTCGGCTTCATAGGACAGTGAAAAATTGATAATTACCGGCCAGATTATGATCAAAAAAAACATCGCGCCAATACAGAAGGTTACTGTGGAAGCAATGACAAATGGCACTACCATGCGTCGTTCTCGCCGGGTCAGGCCGGGTGCGATAAACAGCCAGACCTGATAGAAGACGATCGGCAGAACCATGACGAAGCCGGCAAGCATGGAAATTTTACACTGGATGAAAAACGGTTCCAGTGGTGCGCTGTAATTGAGCGGGCGCTGTTTCTGAGGCGTGTTGATCTCCTGGTCAAGCTTGTAACGGGTGTACATTGAAGGGGCAAGTTCTTTGACCTTGAGGTAGACATCCTTCTTGATCTCGGTCAGGTAGGTTCTGCCGGTCAACGGTTTTTCGATGAATTTGAGAAGATCGCTGGAAAAGTTCCAGGCGATTCCCATCCCGACGACCACAGCGATAACAATGACGACAAGCCGCTTGCGCAGTTCGACCAGATGTTCAATTACGGGGAGTACTTTTTCTTCGCTCATCCATTCTTCCTATCACAGTGGTGTGCCGGCTTGCAACCTGATTTGCCATAAAAACTGTTCAGCGCCTTTTCCGGGATCCCCCTTTTCCCCTGCCTGGTTTGGCGCCATTGGTGCCCCGGCTGCCCTGATCCCTGTGGTCGCCCCTTGGTTGAAGGCCGGTCAGTCGCTTGCCCCGCAGAGGAATGCGCGGATATTCTGCTGCCCCGGCCAACTGGGCGGACGCTTGCGGAACGGCGGTGGAAGCGGTATGTGCAGTCAGGACAAACTCGACACGCCGTGTGCCGGGAGAGACTGAAGCCACCGTGATCCGTGCCGCATCACCAATCCTGAAAATGGTTCCGGTGCGTCGGCCGATAAGAGAATGCTGCTTCTCGGCATGAGTGTACAGGTCGTCAGAAAGGGTTGAAATATGTACCAGTCCTTCAACAAAAAGCTCTTCAAGCTCCACAAAGAAGCCGAAAGCTGTCACCCCGGTGATGTATCCGTCAAACTGCTCCCCTACATGCTGCTGCATGTACTGAAGTTTTTTCATCTCCACCACGTCCCGCTCGGCCTCCATTGCGACCCGTTCGCGTTTGCTGGTATGTTCGGCGACCTCTCCCAGTCGTTCGGTGGCAATGGTGAGTTGTCTTCCCCTCCCTTGACGGGAGGGGATTGAGGGGTGGGTGAAGTTGGCATTAGCAGCACTGTTGGCTGTGGCACCCTCGCCCCCACCCCTGCCCTCCCCCGTCAAGGGGGAGGGGGGCAGAGCAAGAACAGCCTTCAAAATCCGGTGCACCACGAGATCCGGATAGCGCCTGATCGGGGAGGTGAAGTGGCAGTAACAGTCTGATGCCAGTCCGAAGTGCCCGACGTTTTCGGCGGCATAGCGGGCCTGCTTCATGCAACGCAGTAGTGAGTAGTTGATCATCCGCTCTTCGGGGCGACCATCGGCCTGGGCCAGCAGGCGCTGCAGTTCCGCTGGTTTGACCTTGTCTTCAACCAGCTTGAATTCGTAGCCGAAACCAAAAACAAATTCCTGAAAGGTCTGCAGTTTGGCCGGATCCGGGTTCTCGTGTACTCGATACAGAAAAGGGATGTCCCGGCTGGTAATGTGCCGTGCAACCGCCTCATTGGCAGCCAGCATGAACTCTTCGATCAGTTGGTGAGCCAGGTTGCGTTCGGCGCGGATAATCCCTTCCGTTTGACCGGTCAGGCCGATGATGATCTCGGGTTCGGGCAGGTCAAAATCGATGCTCCCCCGTTTTTTGCGCATCGCCATCAGGATCTGGGCAAGTTCTTTCATCTCCAGCAGCATCGGCGTTACCGGTCGGTATTTGTCGGCCAGTTCGCGATCATCGTCGACAATAATCTGCTTCACAATCGTATAGGTTAGTCGGGCCGTGCTTTTTATTACGCTGGTGTAAAAGGAGGAATCCAGCATGGTGCCGGCCCGGTCAAAGAGCATTTCGGCCGTCATCGTCAAGCGGTCAACGTTCGGGTTGAGCGAGCAGATGCCGTTTGAAAGGCGTTCCGGCAGCATCGGGATGCAGCGATCCGGAAAGTAGACCGAGGTCCCGCGCAGATACGCCTCGCGGTCGAGAGGGCTGTCTTTTATTACATAGTGGGAAACGTCGGCAATCGAGACCCAGAGCCGGAAATTTTCCCCCTCGCGGCGCAGGGAAACGGCATCGTCAAAGTCTCGTGCCGTCTCGCCATCGATAGTAACGGTCGGCATCGTGCGCAAGTCCACGCGCCCTTTCAGGTCATCGCGGGATACCGTCTCAGCAATGCCCTCGGCCTCGGCCAGCACGTCCGGCCCAAAGATGTGCGGCAGGTCGAAGCGGCGAATCACCGATTGTACCTCTACCTCCGGGTCATCCGGCCACCCCAGCACTTCCACGATCCGCCCTTCGGCAGGGCGGCCCCCAACCGGGTATGATGTCAGCTCGGCAACGACCTGATGACCGTCCTCAGCCAGAGCGCGCCCTTTGGGTGGAATTGATACAACCAGATTCAGGCGCTGGTCTTCAGGGATGACAATTGCGCCCCGGCGTGTTTCCTCAAAGCGGCCTACGATACGGCTGGTGGCGTGCTCAATCACCGCCAGAACCCGTCCGTCCAGCTTGTTCCCCCCCATGCGGCTCGGCGAGGAACTGGCTTCCACCAGATCGCCGTGCAGTGCCCCTTTCAGAAACTTTGATGGAACGAAGATATCCTCGCCGCCGCCATCGGGGGTGACAAATCCGTACCCGTCGCGGTGTACCGAGATGCGTCCGCGAGTGGTTTTAATTTTCCCCGGCAGACTGTAGCTGTTCCCTTTCTGTCTGATCACTTCGCCGTCCTCGGCCAAGTCGTCGAGCATGTATTGCAACTCGCGCTTGACATGGCGACCGCCAAAGTCACGCAGCAGAGCGGCAAAATGGATTGCCCCCTCCCGCTGCTTGAAAAAGTCCAGTATATGTTTTTTGGTGAGATTCATTTGTTGAAGCTCCTTGATGGTTCTTTGGTCATTGCAAAAACGATTGCAAGCATAGTTATAGTGTTAGGTTCAATACCGTGCAAAGTCAACCCTGTTTATATGGGATCGCTGATGATCTTTTTGTGGATATTTTTTCTACCCAGTCGCAAAAAATATGCTAATATCCCGATTCTTTTTAGTAAGCAGGAAGTTGCTTTCCGCACGTAATGAAGGATTCGCTGAAACAGCTTCGCCAGCACACTTATCCTGTTTACAAGGGGTAAGCACTATCCGGGAGGTAGTCATGCCGCAATTCTATGAAGGTAAACTTGAGGTCAAGGGACAGAAGTTTGGTATTGTTGTCAGCCGTTTCAATAGCTTCATCTGCGAACGCCTGTTGGAGGGAGCGGTTGATGCGCTGATCCGTCACGGTGCTGATGACAAAAACATTCATGTTGCTCGCGTCCCCGGCGCTTTTGAAATCCCTTTCTTTGCCAAAAAGATGGCGGAAAGCGGCAAGTACGATGCCCTGATCTGCCTCGGTGCCGTTATCCGCGGCTCCACGCCGCATTTTGATTTTGTTGCCTCTGAAGTTTCCAAGGGGGTCGCAACAGTTTCTCTGGAGAGCGGCGTGCCGATTGCCTTTGGAGTCTTGACCACCGATACCATTGAGCAGGCGGTGGAACGTGCCGGTACCAAGGCAGGCAACAAGGGGTTTGATGCGGCGGTTACCGTAATCGAAGCGGTCAACCTGCTGAAGGTGCTCAAATAATGGGACTGCGGCGTGAAGCGCGTGAACTGGCCCTGCAGATGCTCTATGCACTCGACTCAAACAACTCGGTCGGGGTGCGTGAAACGTTGCAGACTTTTCGCGAGGAGCAGGGTGAAGTAACGGGAAAAGTCCGGGAGTTTGCCGAAGGTTTGGTGCAGGGGGTGCAGGCCCAGCGCGGGATCATCGGTGAAGCCATCCGGGCGCGTTCCAAAAACTGGTCTTTGTCACGCATGCCGCG